>JAYYRS010000051.1:0-9815 GCA_036126975.1 Myxococcota bacterium | reverse complement strand
GAAGGTCGCCTTCAAGGCGCCGGGCTTCACGCGCGTCAGCCGCCGACGGACGGAGCGGACGGACGACCCCTTCTGGAGCGAGATCGCTCGCTGGTCCCGTGAGGAGGTCGCCGCGGCGGCACAACACGTGCTCGAGCAGGCGGTCGTGCAGTTCGTGCAGCACTGGGTCGCCGAGACCGGCTGCCGGAACGTTGCGCTTGCTGGTGGAACATTCGCCAACGTGAAGCTGAACCAGCGAATCAATGACACCGGCGCCGTCGACAACCTCTGGGTCCTCCCCCACATGGGGGATGGTGGGCTGGCAGCTGGGGCCGCCCTCGGCGCGGTGGGCGCGGCTCCGCGGCTCATTCCCCATGCAGCCTGGGGCCCGGAGTATTCGGCCCGCGACATGCACAAGGCGCTCGACCGCGGCGCGCTGCCCCATCCCGACCTCGGCCGGAAGCAGATCGAGGGCATGCGAGGAGACGTGCATCGGGTCGCGACGCTCCTGACGGAAGGGAAGGTCGTGGCGCGTTTCTCCGGACGCATGGAGTGGGGACCGCGTGCGCTGTGCCAGCGGAGCGTGCTGGCCCGCGCGAACGACCCGAGCATCAACCAGTGGCTCAACGACAAGCTGCAGCGGAGCGAGTTCATGCCGTTTGCGCCCGTCGTACGTGCCGAGGATGCTCCGCGCTACTTCCAGGGCTACGAGAGTGCGGCTCGCGCGGCGCGATTCATGACCTGCTGCTTCGACGTCACACCGCTGTTCAAGGAACATGCGCCCGCAGCCGTCCATGTCGATGGGACCGCACGTCCCCAGTTCGTCGATGCCGAGACGCTCCCCCATCTTCACGCGGTGCTGACCCGACTGGGAGAACTGACCGGAGCCCCGGTGCTCATCAACACCAGCTTCAACCTCCACGAAGAACCGATCGTCTGCACGCCGAGCGATGCCGTCCGGGCCTTCCAGCAGGCCCGGCTTGATGGGCTCTGGATGGGGCCCTACGTCGCCGAGCGCCCGTAGTTCTTCGCCCGGCGGCCGTTCCCCGGCCTCCCACCGCCAGTCCAGCCCGGTTCAGATGGCGGCCACCGCGTGCTCGAGCCAGGTGGACAGGCCCGGGTCGGCGCGCGCATCGGAGAGCATCTGCGGGAGGCCTGCGCGCAGTCGGGAGGCGACCTCCGTCCGCCGGCCGGGATCGCCCACCAGCGCTGCCACCTTCGCCACGTATCCATCGACGTCCGGCGCGACGAGGTCGGGCGCACCCAGCGCCCGGAGAAGGGCCGCCGTGTGGCGGCTCCGCATGCGGTCGCCCTCGACGCAGACTGGCACCAGACCGGTCGAGATCGCCTCCAGCGTGGTCCAGCCTCCCGACCATCCCAGGCCATCCAGGAAGATGTCGCATGCGGCGTTGAGGTCCAGGAAATCTCCGTGGGAGAGGGGGCCCGGAAACCGCAGCTGCGCGTCCGGATCAAGCCCCGCGGACCGGAAGGCGCCCGCCAGCCGCCGTCGGAAGCCTGCACCACCCTGCACACCGTCGCCAGCAAGAAAGACCAGGACGGCCGCCGGGCAGCGCCGGGCGATGGCCACATAGGCGGCATCGGCATCGGGCATCAGCTTGAACACGGACTGCGTGTTGAGCAGCAGCGGCGCAGACTCGGGAAGGCCCAGATCCGCGCGACCCCGTCTTCGCGGCGCGGGTTGGGGGTCCATCGGCGCAGCACCGAGGCCGGGGAGCCGCACCAGCCGTTCCGTGGTGTGGCGGCCGCCGTCCGGGGGCTCCATCCAGTCGCTGCTGAGGAACACATCGATCGTGGGCAGCGCCGTCGTGACCGGATGGCCCCAGCTGACGGCCTGCAACGGCGCGAGGCGCTGTGCCGCCAATCGCAACGTCGGGACATCCATGCCAATCTCTGGGTAGATCAACACGTGGAGGCGCTTCTCACGGATACGGCGCCCCAACGCGCCCGCGTCTGTCGGGTCCACGACCGACAGGGAGGGGACCCGCGCCGCCAGCCTGCGGGTGAACGCATCCGGCTGGCCGAGATGCCATGCATGGACGGCAAACCGCGTGCGGTCCAGCCCCTCCAGCCATCCGCTGAAGAGCCGTCCGACGGTGTGTTCTCGGAAGAAGGCAGAAGCAAAGCCGACGTGGATTCGCCCGTCGCGCGCGGGCGGCAGGGCGCCGTCAGGCCACACCCTCCGCGCCAGCCCTGCGTACAGGGCACCGAACGGGCGCTGCAGGGCCACGTCATCACCACGGCAGGGATAGTGCGCCAGGAAGGCATCCTGCGCCTCGGCGAGCATCTCGAGTGGCGCCGCCGCGCCCGCCAGCCGCGCCGTGCGGTCCAATCCGGCGAGATACCGCCGACGCCACCGACCGATCGCGTCGACATCCTCGAATGTGGAGGGAAGCACCCGAGCGTCGGACCAGGACAGCACGGCGTCCGTGGGTGCCGCAGCGCACGCCGCCGCTGTCAGTCGGGCCGCCTCGTCTGCTCGGTCCTGTCGCATCAGACAGACGCCGAGGTTTCGCAGCAGGCGCGGGTCGGTCGCTCCGGCTTCGAGCGCCTGGCGATAGGCCGCCTCTGCCTCGACCAGCTGCCCCAGCACCTGACGGAGATTGCCCAGGCGGTTCCAGGCGGCGGCGTCGCCCGGCCATGCCCGCACTGCGCCTTCCGCCAGAAAGAGGGCCTCGGTGTAGGCACCCGCCCGCCGAAGGGCCTTCAGGGCGGCCGCGGCCACCGCGGGCTGTCCGGACCGTGCGGCCGCGGCTGCGAGGAGCTTGCGGGCATTCGGGTCGGTGGGCGACTGCGCCAGTGCCTCCGCGGCATGGCCGACAGCGGTGGTTGGCTGCCCTGCATGCAGGGCGGCGACCGCAGCGCGCAGCGCCGCCACCGGGTCCGGATCAGCCACAGCGCGTCTCCAGCAGCGAAGCCAGCGCGCTCGTGCTGCGTTCATCGCCGTACAGCAGCCGGGCGCCCTCGGCGGCTCGGGACTCCAACTCCCTTCTCCACGACGGGTCCCTCGCGAGCCGTACTGCGATCTGTACATAGGCGTCCGCATCCGACGCCACGAGTTCCGGCAACCCGAGCGCCATCATCACGGCCGCCGTGTGCCGCGTCCGCATGAGCGGGCCCGACATCGTCACCGCCACTCGGCCACATGCCACGGCCTCCAGCGTCGTCACGCCACCGGACCAGTCGAGCCCATCGAGCAAGACGTCACAAACGGCATTCAGGTCGAGGAAATCGGGGAACCGGAGCGGCGGAACCACATGCACCCTCTCCATCGGCAACCCCGCGCGTTCGAACCGGGCCAGCGTTCGCGGGGCACCGGTCAGCCGCAGCACCGCGAGATGCGCATCGGGTACCGCAGCGAGAATCTCTCGGAAGACCTCGTCCTGACGGGGCAGGAGCTTGAAGAGCGACTGGGTGCACAACAACATCGGCACGCCCGGCGGCAGCCCGAAGAACGCGCGACCCCGCACCCTCGCCGGCGCCGGCGGGCGCGCGAACCCCGTACCCAACCCCGGCAGCCGGATCAGGGATTCCGTGTAGTCAGCGTCCGCATCGCTGCGCTCCATGTCCTCGGAGGACAGGAAGGCATCCACGGTGGGGAGGCCGGTCGTCACCGGGTGGCCCCAGGCGACGGCCTGGAACGGCGCGAGACGCATCGCCGCGAGCAGGACAACCCGCGCGTCCATCCCGACCTCGGGGAAGACGAGGGCGTCGAGCCCCGCGGCCCGGATGGCGGCGCCCAGGGCCGCGGTTCCCCGACCCTTCGCTGTGTGCAGCGTTGCACCGCGGGAACACAGGCGGTGCGTGACGGCATCCACCCGACCGAGCTGCCAGACGTGGACGTCGAAGCGTTCTGGGTCGAGACCCCACACCCACGGCCCGAAGAGCTTCGAGATGGTGTGCTGTTTGAGCAGAGAGGAGACGAAGCCCACGCGGACCCTCGTACGAGGCGGTCCGCGGGTCAGCCGAGCCACGAGTTCTGGATGACCCTTCGCCACCAGCGCATGCACCGCACCACCGAACCGGACCTGCAGCGCCGCATCGTCTGGATGACACGCGTAGTGTGCAGGGAACACGTCCTGCGCAAATGCAAGCGCTGCGCGCGCCCGGGTCACGCTGGCGGACGCGACCGCTGCCTCGAAGTCGGCGAGCCGCGCGACATGGGCGGCACGGGATGCGGCCAGCCCCCGTGCATCCTCATGGACAAGCGGCAGACATCGGAGCGCGGTCCAGACAGGCCGGAGATGCTCTGGCGCCGCCCGGCGAGCGACCTCCGCCTCGGCGAGGGCTTCGTCCGCCTTGTCCTGTCGGGCAAGGACCAGCGCGAGCTGACAGCGCAGTCCCACCCCGTCCGTCGCATGCTGCAGCCCCTGACGCAGCGTCCGTTCGGCGGCCGCGACATCTCCGCCTCGTTCCTGGAGGGTCGCGAGCGCCGACCATGGGCCTGCGAGGGTGGGCGCACGCTGGATGGCCGCTGCCCGGACCTCTGCAGCCTCGCGCATGGCGCCCGCCTGGACCAGTTCTGCAACGGCGGAGTCCACCAGCGGCGCCGCCATGGCCCTGCATCCTGCCGCCTTCACCAGGGTCCGGGCTTCTGGATCCGTGGGGTCGGCAGCCATCAGCCTTGCGCAGGCCGCGATCACGTCGGCGTAGCGCTCCGCCTCAAGGGAAGCGATCGCGGCGCGCAGGGCATCAGAGCGGTCGGCGGCTGGCATGGTCCGAGTATGGGACCCCTGCCCCTGCCACGCAACGGCCCGCCGACGCAGCAGGGGCCGCGGGGCGCCGGGATGATGGGTGCCGGTCGAGGGGAGGCGCAGCGCGGTCGGCCGTTCCCACCTCAGCGGCGCTTCTTGCCCTTCTTCTTCTTGGTGCGCTGGGCCTTGCTCTTCTTGTTCGATGCCGCCCGGAAACCGGGCCGCGCAGCGACATCCGAGGGTCGACTCAGCATGCTGCGCATGCCCGACGGCTGGTGGCCGAGGATGGTCGGAGCCCCCGCAGGCGCCTCAACCGCCGGGACGTTTGTTTCTTCCTGCTTCGCGTCGTCGGCCATGCCGTCTCCCGGGTCGCTCGTCCGGTTCGTAGCACGGTGCTCGGCCCCCGGCCCGGGCCCGAGGACTACTCGGTCGGCGCCAGTGGACGTTCCCGTTCCGGGACATGCGCGAGCGTGGCTTCGCGCTGCTCCCGCCGCTCCTGCTGCTGCCGGAGCGCTTCCACGATCCGGAGCTGGTTGTCGAACCCGATTCCGTGGAAGGACGCGCCGACGATCGGCGACTCGGCCGGGTCGGAGGGCACCCGACGATGCTGCACCTGGAGCTGGACCGGCACAGCGAGCCCAGAGACATTGCGAAGGACGCCGGCCATCATCCGCCCGACCAGACCATCGGCGTTGGCGACCGGTACCCGGAGGGCGAGCCCTCCCGCCGCGGCATCCACCACCGAGACGGTGCCGCTGCGGAGCGGCCCGCCCCTGCGCATGTCCACGTGCCAGCTCGCGTGCACGGGATGCCGTGGAGCGAGGCGGCGACTCGTGCTTTCGACGGCCCGCGGCAACCCGAAATGCCAGCCGGTCTTCCGGCGGATGAGGCGTGTCCGGAACCGGACGGCTTCCCCCCCGAGCGTGTACTGCACCCGTATGATGCCGCCGGTCGGCACGCCCTCCAGCTCGCGGTGGGGGTGGAACGGGATCTCGAGCCGCTTGAGCTCCGGCACCCCGATCAGTCCCCGGACCAGCTGGTCCCCGATGACCACGGTGACGTCCCTGCACTCCGACGCCACGCTCAGGAGGTGGGTGAGCACGGCCGCCTCGCCCTGCGGGACCACGAGGTCGGAGTCGCTGCGATCGGGTGCGAACCCGATCTGGTTCCCTTCCCGGTACTCCGCGTGGCGGAGCTGGGGCCGACGGACGCCACGGCCGGTATTTCGCGAGAAGGAAATCATGCTGCGTAATCAGTCCCCGTGATAAAGCCAGCGGAACCGACCTCGGTTCTTGCCTGTGTCTGGAGATTAGCCGCTTTCCGATACGGTTCGCAGCCGCACAGACTTGAATTGACATCACCTCGAAATCGGCCGACCGCAACCGTGGACCTGATCCTGTCGTTCCTGATTGCCGCGAGTCCGGCCCACGCACGGCCGCCCGGGCCGCTGGAGGCCGGTCTTCTGGCCCCGCCGGCGGACCCCCATGGCGCCCGTGCATCCTACGAATCCCCTGCCACGCCCTGCGCCGAACGGTTCCTGCGAGGCGGCACGCAGCTGCCTCGGGCACCCGGCCTCTACACGGTCTGGCGGCCCGACACGTCATGGGCACGCCCGGAGATGGTCCAGGTGCTCACCGCGACGGCCGAGGCCCTTGCATGGGCCCGCCCGGACGCAGCGCCGCTCCCGGTGGGAGACATCTCGAAGAAGGGCGGAGGCCCTCTTCCCGGGCATGCTTCCCACCGGACCGGGCTCGATGTCGACGTCGGCCTCTACCGGGAGGGGGGGCGGATCCATCCCTACGGTCTCGGCGACATCCCCACGGATGAGATCGATGTCGAGGTCATGTGGGTGGTCATTCGCGAAATGATGGCGACCGGACTGGTGGAAAGGATTCTCTACAACCGCCACCACATCCGGCGCATCAAGAAACACGTGCTCGAGACCGGCGCGTTGACCCCAGAGGAGGCCGACCGGATGCTGCTGGACCTCGTGCCGAAGGACGTCTGGAGCCGGGAGGGTGTCGTGCAGCACCACCGGGGGCACCACGACCACCTGCACGTCCGCGTCCGGTGCGATGCCGTTCCGACAGACCAGGACACGGGCCCGTGACATCCCGCCCTCCCCGCCTCGAAGCACTGGGGCTCCGCTACGGCCCGGAGGGCCTGTTCATCCTGGACCAGACCCGGCTTCCGGACGAGGAGCTGTGGTGCCCGGCCGCGGACCCGGCCCTGATGGTCCGGCACATCTCGACGCTCCGCGTCCGTGGTGCGCCGATGATCGGAGTCTGCGCCGCACTGAGCCTCGCCTGCGCATGGCGGAACGGCATGCGGGGCGCGGCCTTCGAAGACGCAGCGACAGCGCTGCGCACCGCGCGGCCGACCGCAGTGAATCTGATGCATGCGGTCGACACCATGCTCACTGCGGCCCAGCAGGGGGAGGATGTCCCCACGGTGGCCGAGGCACTGTTTCGCGAAGACGTAGACCTGTGCGACCGCATCGCCGCTTCCGGTGCCCCGCTGATCGGCGCGGGAGAGCGCGTACTCACACTCTGCAATACCGGCGGTCTCGCCACCGCGGGCATTGGCACCGCGGCCGGTGTCATCCGCCGCGCGCATGCGGACCGTGGCGTATCCGTGCTCGCCCTCGAGACCCGTCCCCTCCTGCAGGGAGCACGTCTGACCGCATGGGAGTTCCTCCGAGCAGGGATTCCCGTCACCCTTCTGACCGACGGGATGGCCGGATGGGCGATGGCGACCGGGCGCGTCGACCGCGTGCTCGTCGGCGCGGACCGGATCGCACGGAATGGCGATTTTGCGAACAAGATCGGAACGCTCCAACTCGGGATCCTGGCCCGCCACCACGGCCTGCCCTTTCACGTCGTCGCGCCGTGGACGACGCTCGACCCGGCCGCCGCATCCGCGTCCGACATCCCGATCGAGCTCCGGGCGCCCGACGAGGTTCGCGGAGCGAGAGGTCACATCCGGTGGGCGCCCGCGGACGTCCCTGCGCTGAACCCCGCCTTCGACATCACACCCGCGTCGCTGATCACCAGCTTGGTCACGGACCGTGGGGTCTTCACCCAGGCAGATCTGCGGCGTGGTGTGCTCGGTTGACCGCTACCACGCCGGAGAGAGGCTCTCGATGCGTTCCGCCCGGTAGACGGTTGCCCCCGGCTCCGTGGTCTCGCCCGGCCGACCCACCACGAGCTCCCAGACGACCTCCGGACTCTCGATACCGACGACCTCGCGGATGCGCGCCGTCATGTGGTTGACGGTGTTCCCATTCGCCAGCTCCACGACGCCACCGACGACCGAACCGTCCGTGATGAGGTGCCTTCCCGCCGCGAGCCGATTCACATCGCCGACGAGGGGGCACAGATAGGGCGTGTCTCCTCCCCAGGACCAGACCTCCGAGGCCACCATCGCGTCCGTATCGAGCCGGTACTCGACCACTCGGGAGAACGGGGCCTCTCCGGTCTCCGCATCCGCCCTCCGCAAGCCGTTGTCATATACGAGGAATGTCCCGTCTGGCGTCACCTCGGGCGAATGCTGGCGGCTGGCCCAGCGGGACCCTTCGGCGAGCGTGAAGTCGCCGAGAGGCCCGAAGGCCCAGTTGGGCGCCCCCGTGGCGCGGTCGAACGCCATGAGCCAGTCCAGGTTCCGGAAGCTCACGATCCACTGGTCGCCGGCCGCGTCCAGTTCCATGGCGTTTCCGTGGGACCAGTCCTTCGGGGAGGCGACCGTCGCATACGGTCCAGCCTCCCAGAACGGCGCGTGCATGTCCGCCGTGTAGACCGTCGTCGGGTCGACATGATCGAGGATGCCAGCCTGATAGGTCACGGTCCCGTCCCACTCCGCCTCCACGAGCAGGTCGGCGACGATGTTGTATGTCTGGCCATCGAACCCGCCAATCTGCTCGAGCTCGGTGCTGAGGACCGCGAGACCACCCCCCGGCAGGGGGCGGACCTCATGGTGTACGGAGTCGAGTCCCATGGCGCTGGCCTCGAGGCGTCGCACCTCCCCCGTGAAGGGGCTGACCGCGACCGCAGTGCGCAGGAAGTCTGATGTGTAGACCCACGGGACGCCGTCCTCGTCAGACTCCACGTGGAACGCCACCATCAGGGTCGCGGCATCCCAGTACCACACGACCTCCCCTTCCGAATCGACGGCAAGGATGTAGCCCCAGCCCGGGTCCGTCATCGGATTCCACCGCGCGACCGGAAAGACCGTGATGTCGCCGCTGGAGAGGGCCTCCTCGGATGCGGACAGCGTGAGGTCGGGCAGGTCCGCGGGGAGGGCGCTCGTCGTAGCGACGGCCTGGAGCGTCGGAGGGTCCGGCTCCCCTTCGCCTGCAACGAGCCCGACCGAGAGGGTGTAGTCGGTGTCAGCCCGCAGTCCCACGACCCGACCGGTCTGCCCGTTCCAGTGGACCGGTCGCGTCTGCACGCCTCCGTCCGGATCGGTGAGGGTGACGTGCGCAGGCAACGACCAGGCGTCATGCGCGACCGTGAACGTCAGCGCGCACGCGAGGTCGGCGGGCGAGGCGACGTCCCGGAGAGACGCTCCCGGGTCGCGTTCGTCATCGGCCGGCGTGTCCCCTGTGTCTCCGTCATGGTGACCGGGTCCCGGTCCCGGCCTGGCGTCGTCCCGACAACCAATGGCGGCGCACAATCCGGCGGTGAGAGCGAGGGTGAGGCGCATGGAGGCTCCCGTTGGATGCGGTGCCGGACGCCGACCTGCATCGCCGTGCCCTTGACCCGCTCCGGACCCCCCCGTAGCATCCCGCGAGGATCGAGGTCCAGGATGCGCACATGAGCCGCAACAGGCGCCACGGCACGGCGAGCGCCACGACCCTGCTCTGGGTGGCCCTGTGTCTCGTTTCCTTCGGCGTCCTCTCGGTATGGACGGTCGAGTCCAGGGCCGGTGCGATCCAGGCCGACATTGAACGGCGGGCGCGTGAGGCGGTCCGGAGCGCCCCTGGCTTCGACCTGCGAATCGAAGCCGACGGGCGAGACGTCGCGCTGCGCGGAAGGGTCGGCAGCGAGACCGACCGCGACGCAGTGGTGTCCCGCCTGCTGGTGGTCGAGGGCATTCGCGTGATCGAGGACGATTTGAAGGTGATTC
>JAYYRS010000050.1:0-3534 GCA_036126975.1 Myxococcota bacterium | reverse complement strand
GCCGCCCTGGCGTTCCGCGGTGGTACGGGCCCTCGCAGCCGGCGTGGCGACCGGCACCTGGGCAGCGGCATGGGTGGATGCGAGGAAGAACGCGAGCAGGCTCGTCATTGGGTCTCCGAGGCGGGAGGGGAACGCGCACGGGACCGCGCGCGGAGGGGGGACCGCAAGCGTAACGGGCATGCACCCTGCCCGACCACTCCGGGCGGACACGTCATCCACACAACAAACGCCGGGCCCCGTGGGACCCGGCGCAGGTGGCGCGCGGTGCAGGATTCGAACCTGCGACCTTTGGCTCCGGAGGCCAACGCTCTATCCAGCTGAGCTAACCGCGCATGATGCCCGGCATCGGGCCGCCGGGGACGCCCGGGGTAACCGCCCGGCCCGGCTGCGGTCAAGGGCGGCCGAGGCTACTCCTCCCTGCGCGAAGCCGCTGGTGCCAGCGCACGAGCGAAGGCGTCCGGCTCGATCGACTCCTGCTGCGCTTCCTCTCCGGCCACCCAGCGCCGGATCGCCGGCAGCGTCGTGACATACCAGCTCTCCGCGGCGCGCTCCGACGCAAACCGTTGGTAGAGCTGCTGGATGCAGAACCAGAGGTCTTCATAGAGATACATGCGCTCGAACAGCAGTCCGTCCTCGCCCTCGGAGCTGTGCGCAGGAAACTTCACGCCGGCGAGGTCGAGGTTCACCCCTCTCAGGGTCACGGTGTACTCCCGCTCCTCACGGCGGAGGTGGATCTGCATGTCGCGGACGACCTTTCCACTGGCGAGGGCAGCCCGCGCCTCGGGAGCAGCCGCCGTGTTCTCGCCCGTCAGGACCGCTCTTGCCTTGTCCTCGTCTGGGATGCGAAAGCTCAATCTCTCCTCGACCCAGACGTCGCAGACGCCGGCGACTCCGAGGTTCATGGTGCCGCCGTCCCGCTCGGATGCATACCAGAGCCAGACGAAGAACTCCGCCGTGAGGTGCGGCAGTGCCGGCGCGGTGTTCTCGGATTTCATGGTGCTTCCGTCGTCCGGCTCGGCCGGTAGTCGCTGATTCCCGCGACTTCCAGCCGACCTGCCACATCGGGCCGCTCGCCGAGGAAATCGAGAGGAGAGAAGGGAGTCAACACCAGGCCGAACGTGTTGCGGAACAACGTCCGGAAGCGGTCGCAGGCCTTCTCGGAGGTGCTGTGAAAGATGCACCAGCGGTCGACGATGTTCCAGCAGAACTCGACGTGGGAGACCGTTGGAAGCGTCTTCGCGAGCATTTCAACCTCGAGGCTTTCTCGGACCTCCCGCCGGATTCCCGAGGGCGCCTTCTCCCGGCCATTGGCCGCACACCATTCCTGCAGTCGCTTGTCCAAGGTCGCCTTGAACAGCTTGCTCGGCAGGGTCTTCTTGTCGACACGGAGCGCCGCGTACACGTAGTGGTTGTAGAGCCAGCGGCTGGTGTCTGCGAATTCGTTGTCCAGCAGGTTGTGGGCCTGCACCCATCCGTACACCTCTTCTCCCGCTCCCGCTGCCTTCCGCGCACGGAACTGGTGGTCGTCCAGCGCGTCGGCGTAGCGCGTCCGGAAGTCATCCGGGACGTCGCCCTCGGCATGGAATCGCCGGACGGTGAGCGCGCCTCTCAGGATGCCCATCAGGCCCTCCGGATGTCGGCAAGGGCATGGCGGAAGACCACCACCTGCGCCCCCTTTCGGAGCTCCATCCCGAACTCCCAGCGCCCCATCCACGTCACATGCCCGGTGAAGCGGTCCCCTTCGAGGAGGGTGACCTGGATGTCCTCGCCCTCGTCGAGGTAGCCGAAGAGCTTCTTGTCCGAGCATCCGTAGCGGTCCTGGGGCTTCCAGACGGGCTCGGCGTCGGCGTCCCTGTCCTTGTCCTTCTTGTGGGCCTTGCGGACGGCCAGCTCATCCGCGCCGAGACACGCCCACTTGACCTGGAGCTTGTGGATGGTCTCCGGCTCGGCGGTCCCTCGGGCCTCGAACTGGAACTCGTATCGATCGACGCCGCGAACGTGGCCCTTCACCGTCCGACGTCCATGCAGCCCCACCACCACGGGCACCCCCCCCTGGGTCACTTCTGCGAGGAACGACCGCGAACGCGAGCGAGCGTGCTCGGCATCCATTCGCTTTTTGCGGAGGACCTGGTCGAGGTCGGCCTGCCCCATCGCCACCTGGGTGGCGAGCGACTTTGGGAGGCCGAAGCGACGAATCAGACCGTCTACCTTGTCTTTCCGGGCGAGCCTCTCCAGCACCTCGTTGAGGCTCAGCGCACCGCTGGCGACCTGCCACGCGAGGTTGTGCGGAATCCCGGCGTCCCGCACGAGGCTGTCCGCCTTGCGCTTGACCTGGGCCTTGTTGCCACGGTGGATCCTCGGCGGGGCGTTGCCCCCTCTTTCGTCCGCACCCATGAAGGCTCCCAAGAGGCAGTGCGGTGGGCTCTGGAGGCATCCCCCGCCTGGATCGCGGGCCTAACGCCACGCTTCCGGCCGTGCGACACGACTGGACACGCTTCGACACTCCGATACGCCCGCCGCATCCCCCACCCGGAGTCATCATGGCCATGCCCACCGTCGGCGATCCCGCCCCCGCTCTCGCCGGTCCCACAGACGAAGGCGCCTTCGACCTGTCGCTTCATGCCGGGCGGCCCGTGGTCGTGTATTTCTACCCGAAGGACCTGACTCCGGGTTGCACCACCGAAGCCTGTGGCTTCCGGGACGCCCGAGCCGAGCTCGAGTCCGCCGGTGCGGTGGTGGTCGGTGTCAGCAAGGACCCACCCAAGCGCCATGCGAAGTTCCGGGAGAAGCACGGGCTCAACTTTCCCCTCGTCAGCGACGAGGATGGCAGCATCTGCGAGGCCTGGGGGGTGTGGCAGCTCAAGAAGTTCATGGGCCGGGAGTACATGGGCATCGTCCGCGCGACGTTCCTCATCGGACCCGATGGCACCGTGGCCCAGGCGTGGCCGAAGGTCCGCGTGAAGGGTCACGTCGATGCCGTGCTCGAAGCCATCGGCGCACTTTCCTGAACCGGCTGCGGCCCCGCCGCACCTCCCCTCAGCCGCGAACGACCCCGGCGAGCACGAGCCCCATCGCGAGCACATTGTTTCCCAGGTGCAGCGCCACGGCCGGCGCCAGGCTGCCCGACCGCGCGCGCAGGAATCCGAGCACGATCCCCATGACCACGAGCGGCCCCACTGCGGCCGGCTCTGCGACGTGCAGCAACCCGAACATGACACCCGAGCCGACGGCAGCGCGAGCTTCCCCACCGGCCCTGGCCAGTGCACTGAAGACGAGCCCGCGGAAGACCACCTCTTCGACAAGCGGAGCCCCGACCGCTCCGTAGGCCAGCGCCGCCCAATCCGCCGGCCGGAGGGCACCCGCGCCCGCCACGTCCAGCAGCTCCTGTTGCTGGACCTCGACGCCCAGCATCTCGAGCAACGCCACCCATCCCGCACCCACGAGCAGGAACGCTGGGACGGTCAGCGCTCCGAGTGCGACCCACCGCGGCGCCAGCCGATCCATCCCGAGATCCGCCATCGAACCGCGGGCGAT
>JAYYRS010000049.1:0-3642 GCA_036126975.1 Myxococcota bacterium | reverse complement strand
GCTGTCGGTCCCGTTGGTCATCAGCGCGCCCGGCCGGCTTCCCGCGGACCGCACGGTCGGCACTCCCGTCCAGACGCGGGACATCGCCCCGACCCTGCTCGACCTGGCGGGACTGCAGCCGGGGGCTGCCGGTTCGCTGCTGCCCGTGATCGACGGACAGCAGCGACCGGGACCCATCATGGCGCGGGCCTGGCCGTTCAAGGCCGCGAGCAGCGGCCCGCTGTCGACCGGCTGGCGGTTCTACCGGGAGCATCCGATGGCCGTGCTCGTGCCGGACCAGGGACCCCCAGCACTCTATGACGTGTCGGTGGACCCGGACCTGCAGGCGGACCTGGCAGCCGCGATGCCGGGGCTTGCGGCCCGGCTCGCGGACGCAGCTCGCAGGGAGATCGGTGACGGTCCGGACAACCCGTTCATGGACACCATGAGCGCCGAGCTGCGGGCCAACCTCGAGGCGCTCGGCTACGTCGCGGAGACCGCGCCATGACCCGGATGTCGGACGGCCCAGGGCCCCGCTGGCGCCCGGCGGTGGGGCCGATCACGATGTGAGCGACCGCAGGTCTGGTGCGGTGGCCCAGCCGGCCAGCCAGGGAAGGGCCAGCGCGGAGAACATCACGATGTACAAGCCCACCGCCCAGAGCAGTCGCACCAGGGATGCGGGTTGGAAGGCGCCAGGGGGAAGGGGTCGCACGGCGAGCACGGCGAAGCCCACCACCAGCGCGAGTGCCGCGCCGACCAGCCCGTCCACGAACCAGTGCTGGTCGATGGCCATGGTCGACCACCACACCCCCAGGGCGAGGAGACCGACCAGGAGGCCGGCCCGGCGGTCCATGCGCGCGCAGAAGTACGCCGCGAGGACCGTTTCCCCCACATGCATGCTGGGGAAGCAGTTCATCGGTGGATCCGCCCACCGCACGAAGGCGAGTCCCCACTGCAGAAGTCCGTCTCCTGCGAGTGGCGTTCGGGGGACCGTGACGGGCCACAGGAGCCAGAATGGAATCGCCGAAGCGAGGAGCAGCATGAACCCCAGCGCGCAGCGCATCAGCAGGCGGCGATCCTCGATGAGGCACGCAGGCGTGAGTGCGATGGCGTAGATCCCTCCGTAGAGAAACATGCCGTGGATGTTGAACGGTACGAGGTCGTCGATGGGGGACGAGAGCGTTCGCGCTGCCGCTGCCGAAGCGAGGTGGTGGTTCAGCGTGGCGTAGAGCCCGACCGAACCCAGGACCGTGAGCACGAGCACCACCACCCTCCTTGTGGGAGACAGCGGCACGGTTGGTGACGGCCCGGGCATGGAGGACCGTCCCACACATGGCCGGGCGCGTCACCCGAGGGGGACCGCCGTGGTCGATGGGGCGTCACGCATGAAAGTGTCGGGATGGCCTGATGGGCGGCGCAGTTTCACGAATCACGGGTCACCGGACCGTCCGCATGGAATCTCGCCCGCAGTGCGACGAGGCTTGATGGCGCGTGGCATGGGGCGGTCTCGTCCTGTCAGGTTACGGCTGCGGTCCACCGGCCCCAGCCGGGCCACTCATCACAGGAGTCACCATGTCCGCATCCCAGACCATCACCAAGGCCCAGGTACTCGACGCGCAGAAGGCTTGGGGAGACGGGATCGTCAAGATCGCATCCGCACACACGAACGGCGGCGACTTCACCAAGGTTGCGCACGACCATGTGAAGAGCCTCTACGCCTATGGCCTCACGCCCGTTCTGTTCAAGCCGACCCTCGCGGCTGCGATCCAGTTCCGGTCTTCGTTCGACGCGGCGCTCTCCTACTTCGTGGCTTCCAACAACGCGTGTCCCGAGGACAAGGGCTTCGCAATCAAGGGCTGGACGGCGGTCCGGTTCGAGAATGTCGACATCCTCACGGCGGGCAACACGGCGATGGCCATGGGCAACTACTTCTTCACGACGCCGGAGGGAGATGAGGTGAAGGTGGAGTACTCGTTCGGGTACATCCTCGACGCAGAGGGCGCCGTTCGCATCAATCTGCACCACTCGTCCATGCCGTACGCTGGCTGAGACGGACGGTCCCTGCCGAGCGTCCCCAGGGTCGCTCGGCGGGGTCTCTCCGGGAAAGCCGACTGGGTCGGCGGTTCTACCGCCACCTCACCGCGTCGGTGCGAACTCCGATGACCGTGGCGTCGTCATCCGGCGGACTTCGGAACGGCGAGGTCGAAGAAGAAGTCGCTGCCGTGGCCGGGCTCGGTCTGCAGGCGGAGGCGGCCGCCCATTCGCGTGACCAGTCCATGGCAGACGGCCAGACCGATGCCCGTGCCGGGGGCCGTCTCCGTGGACACGCGCTCGAAGGGCCGGAAGATGTCGGCGGCCACCTCGGGCGCGATTCCGGGCCCGGAGTCGACGACGTGGACGAAGATGCGGTCGCCGTCTCGCCGCATCGTCACCGTCACCTCGCCGGACGGGGTGTACTTGATCGCATTCGAGATCAGGTTGCTCAGGACCTGCCTGATCCGATGGACGTCCCCGAGGACGAGGGCGGAGGAATCGCTGCGAAGGAAAAGCGACAGCCCTCGCTGGCGGGCGGCCTCCCGGTGCATCGAAACGACCTCCTCGAGGATGGGTACCAGCTGCACTTCGTCCTGACGGACCAACATCTCCTCCCGCTCGAGAGCGGAGAACGTCAGCACGTCGTGGAGCATGCCGGACAACCCTTTCGATGCTGCCTCGATGCCTTCGAGACAGGCCGCCCGGTCGCGTTCGTCGAGGTCCGACTCCCTGACCAGCTCGACGTTGGTCAGGATGGCCTGGAGCGGATTTCGGATCTCGTGGGACAGGAAGGCCATGTACAGGTTCTTCGTCTGGTTGGCACTCTCGGCCCGGCGCTGTGCGGCCTTCCGCGCTTCGAGCTCGGCGTCAAGCATGTCGAGAAGGACACGCGCCTGCAGGGCCATGAAGATGGCCATGGCTCCGCCGATCACACAGCTGATCGCGAGGGACGCCGATTTCACGGTGGGCAGGGGCTCGTGATGCGTGAGGTCGAACCCGAGCTGGTGGGAAAACCAGAGTGCGGCGGCCGTTCCACACAGGAATATGGCCGTTCCAATTGTCTCACGGACCGTACCCACCATTCCGATGAAGCAGGCAGCCAGGGCGAACTGGTAGAGCGAAGGCGAGAGCACCCCGCCGGTGAGCAGCGTCGAAAGTGCCAGCTGCAGGCACATCGTGATGGCCATGACCCGTGCGGGCACCTTCATCGTCGGGCAGAACCGCAGGGTGATCATCGATGAACAGAGGATCCCGTGGCCCGCGAGGAGGATGTTGTGCCTCAGCTGGGACTGGGGGCGGTCGATGAACGCGCCGAGGATGAGCACAAAGAAGAGCGCGCCGCCCAGCAGGCACACGGCGAACATGAGCCGGGCCTGGCGGATCAGGATCCGGTTCGCGCGCAGCTTGGGATGAAAGAATCGGGACTCCACATAGTCCCAGCGCTGCGAAAGGGTCATGCGCACATCCGGTGGTCGTCGGGGTTCCGCTGCGGCCGGCCCTTCTTCCTACCAGCGGAGGGCATCGTTCATCAACGTGCAGGTTGCTGCGAGGGCCGTCGGTCTCGCCAGACCGGCTCGATGGACCCGGGCCGGTCCGTGCTGAACCGGCGCGTGCCGGCGAAATGGATGG
>JAYYRS010000048.1:0-2691 GCA_036126975.1 Myxococcota bacterium | reverse complement strand
GGCACGTCATCCGTGCGCTCCAGGCTGCACCCTGCCAGGCACAATCCCTCTATGCCCGGCTCCTCCCGCGCCAGCCCCGGCTGTTCTGGCTTGATGACCTCGCGTACGCGGAGGTCGAGGACCCCGCTGCCGCAGCTGATGCCCTCCAGCGGGCCGGCCTCGCCTGGTCGGCGGCCCGCATCGCGTCTCCGCGTCGTCTCGCGGAATCCAGTACGGTCGACCAGCTGCGCGCCGCCTGCCGCGCACATGGGCTCCGCGTCTCCGGGCGGCGCTCGGAGCTCATCGACCGGTGCGCACAACCGGAGTGTGCCCGGACACTCCGTCGTCCCGGGCTCGAGCTGCGACACCGGACGCTGTTCCGATCGCTGATGCGGCTCGCGACCCTGGACCATCGCGGGGACCTGGGCCGGGTCGTCCAGGCGCGTCTCGGGTTGTTCAAGCCTGCGTCGTACCACCCGACTGGCGGGGCCGGTCTGTTCCCGACCCGCGCCGCGTGGCGACGCTACGAACAGGGGCTCCGCCTCCGCGCCCTGCCCGTCCCCCCACCCTCCGACCAACAGTTCGAATGGCTCGAAACCCTGCCGCCGCCGCCGCCATGGCGCCGTCGGTACAGTGGCCGACGGTTTGCAGAGACCGCCCTCCGCGAGCGCCTGCGTACCGACGAGCGGCAGTGCGCGGCGGCGGATTCCGCGGCGTCTTGGAAACGGATGCTCGACGCCCGGCCGGACGCGCCAGGCCCCGTCGTGGCCCGTCTCGCGCTGGCGCTCGGGCGCGCCGGACGCCCCTCGGAGGCCGTCGCCCTCTGCGACTCCTGGCTGCCTCGATTGCCGCCCGCAGAGGCCGATGCCGTTGAGCGCACGGCAAGGCGGCTGGGGCGGGCGGCGGGGCGTTCGCATCGGCCGCTCGTTCCGCTCATCCAAGCCCCGCGGCGGCGTCTCCTCCTTGAGCCCGGCACCGGTCGCGCCCGCCGTCCTCGCTGGCGCGTGGGCCGCCATCACTACAACGTCGAGGTCGCCGTTGTCGAGACCCTGTCCCGTCATGGCCGGCTCGCGGTCCGTGGGGAAGGCGTCCCTTGGGCGACCCTGTTTGGCGTGTGCTTCCGTGACGTGCTGTTCGCCCCCGTCCCTGGAATGCTCCCAAGCCCGATGCTCCGGGCGCCCCTTGACCTCGGCACACCGGGGTTCCGGGGGCGCCGGGAGTCGATGATTGATCACCGGCTGCGCGAGATCCGCAGCGGAGATGCCTCCCACCTCATTGCCGATGTCGTCGCCCGGCGAGGCATGGAAGACATCCGGGGAGTGGACTGGAAACGGTTCCCGCCCCCGACCCTCATCGCGCTGGCTCGCTTGGTTCCCGGCCCAGCGCTGGCAGCCATTCTCGAGGCGTTCGTTGATGACTGGCGGGGCGCGAGGCGCGGCCTTCCCGACCTCTGTGTGCTGCCAGGCCGCCCGGTCCGCATCTCGCGCTCGCGGCCCGGGCGTCTGGGGGCCGGGCTCCTCCTCGTTGAGGTCAAGGGTCCGGGGGATGGTCTTCGGCCCGCGCAGCGGGTGTGGCTCGACCGCCTCATCCGTGCGGGGGTTCCCGCTGAGGTCTGGGAGGTCCGGCCGGATATGGGGCATGGGCTCCCGCGGGTTACCGCGGACGGCACAAGTCCCTCGCGCAAGGAGCACGCATGACCATCGAACAGCAGGCCAAGAAAGCCATTGAGGACGCCATCCCCGGCGCGCGGGTGACCGTTTCGGGTGGAGGCGGGCACTTCGAGATCCACGTCGTCTCGGAAGCGTTCGAGGGCAAGCGGATCCTGGCTCGCCAGCGGATGGTCTACACCGCCATCACTCCCCTGATGGCGGGCACGGATGCGCCGATGCACGCGGTCGACCGGATGGTCTGCGAGACCCCCTGACGGACCACGGACAGCAAGCCGAAGGCCCCGCCCTCCACGAAGGAGAGCGGGGCCCCACGTACAAGTCAGCGACGCTCAGCGGCAGGCGTTCGCGGCTCCTGGAGAGCCGAACACGCCCGACCGTCCGATCTCCGCAGAGGCCTGGCACCATTCCGCCGCCTCGTCGTTGGCTTCCTCTGAGGTCGGCGCCGCGTTGAGCTCGGACGAGTAGCCCTCGTCAGCGTCCAGCGAGACCATGCTGTAGTCGGCCGCGGAGGCGTCGGTGATGTTGGTTCCTGTCTCGTCGATGGCGGTGCCGTCGAACTGGAAGATGCGGACCGGGTCCCCCCCGTTGGAGAGATTGGGTCCGGAGCCGTAGTGCGCGGACGGCGTGATGACGGCCGCCAGCGTCGGGCAGTCGGTGGCCCACTGGGCCGCACTGCCCTTTCCGAGAACCGTGTAGGAGCCAGCATCCACGACCACGGACGTCGAGACGGAGCCCGTGGAGCTGTCGTCGTCGCCCACGCCGAGGCCCTGCAGGTCAACGGAGCCGGTCGTGTTGTTGTAGACCTCGATCCACTCGCAGTGGTCTTCCGCGTCGCCGGACGGCACGTCGTTCATGACCTCGGTGATGATCAGGTCACCCGCGCTGAGATCGGGAACGCATGCATCGCCGGCGCAGGGTGGCGACGCGTGGCCCGCGAAGTCAGACGCATCCCGGGGCTCCAGCTTCCACGCGCCGTAGCTGTAATGGAGGAACCCGGTGATGCTCTCGAACGTCGTCCCCACGTACAGGGGGTTGACCTCGG
>JAYYRS010000047.1:0-6454 GCA_036126975.1 Myxococcota bacterium | reverse complement strand
CCTCGGGATGCCCGACTGCTGGAACGAAATAGACGACGAGCGTGAAGCCTGCGGCAGCGCCGGCCCAGACCAGGAGCTTCCGGGCCTTCTCGACCGCGTCGTCTCCCTCCGAGAACATGGCCATGATGGTCTCGGCCGTGGCCGTACCCGTGGGGAAGCGCAGCTTCTCCTGCAGCACCATCTGCCGACGCAGGGGGACGGCGAAGAAGACCCCAAGGTAGGCGACCGCCAGGGCCCACAACATCAGCTCCCACCAGTCGAACTCATAGCCGAGCATGCCCATGGCGGGAATGGCAGCCAGCAGGCCCGCCGCAGAGGTCATCGAGCCCGCCGCCGACCCTGCTGTCTGGGCGATGTTGGTCTCGAGTCGGGTGAAGGCGTTTCTTGGCCGAAGGACCCGGAAGACGCTGAATCCCAGGATGGCCGCAATCAACGAGCCACCCAGCGACCAGCCGGTCTTGAGCCCGAAGTACACGTTCATGCACGTCACCAACCCACCGAGCAGACATCCCACGAACACCGCCCGGAAGGTCAGCTGCAATTCGCCGGCTGCAGGCGTGTACAGCCTGTCGTCGGACGCTTCGACGGGCTTGTCCTGGGTCGACATCGGGGCTCCGGGGATGGGACTCGGGCCGGTAACCGATGTCCCCTCCGCTTGCCGAACACCACCCGTACGGCCTACGATCCGCTCTCCCCGCGGATCCCGTTCCAGGATCCCTGCCTCCGTCTGGAGACTCCATGCGTTCTCGTCGCATCCTCCCATGGGCCGTCGCCCTGATGTCCGCCGCCCCGGCTGCCGCCGCCCCACCGAACCCCGACCGGCCCTCCTTCTCCCGGACGGGCTTCCTGGTCGCAGACCGCTCGGTCGAACTGGAGGGCGGGTTCAACTGGGCCGCCGGCGCGCCCGCGGGGACGCTGATGCCCAAGCTGGGACTGGGGCGGCTGGAGCCGAGGGTCGGCATCGATCTGTTCTCGGGCGGGGCAGCCTTCACGCCTGGGCTCAAGGTCGGACTCCTGCAGCAGAGTGGGCTCGGATTGGCGGCGCATGCACACGTCGGCGTGCCGACGGGCGGTGGTGGGACCACCGGAGAGGCCGGTGGACTGCTCACCGGCATGCTTGCAGGCGGACAGGTTCTGCAGGCCAACCTCGGTGTTCGGACCACGATGTCCGACGCCGGCGTGACCGTGGTGGATGTTCCGCTTGCCGGACTCCTTGGATTGCCGCTGGGCAAGCGCTGGTCGGCGTTTGGGGAGGGTGTGCTTCTCCTCCGCCAGGCAGACGCACCGGTTCAGCTGAACACCGGTCTGGGCTGCAGCATCACGCAGTCGATGGTGCTCGACACTGCGCTCTCCTGGACGCCGGGCTCGAACACCATCGGCGCCACCGCAGGCTTGACCGCCAACTTCGGACAGTTCAGGTAGCGCCCGGGCTCTGCCCGCTGGAGGTTCTGATGGACGGCCGCCGCACCAGCCCCTCCGTCGCCCGCAATCGTGCGCCCATTCTCCGCGCACTTCGGACCGTGTTGCCATCCGACGCGGACGTGCTCGAGGTGGGTGCAGGCACCGGTGAGCATGCCGTCTTCTTCGCCGGTTCGGAGCCGGGCTGGCAATGGCAGCCGACGGACCGGGACCCTGCAGCCCTGGCCAGCATCACTGCGTGGGTCCGGCACGCCGGCCTGCCCAACCTCCGACCGCCCCTGGTTCTGGATGTCGCTGCGCCATGGCCTCATCGCTCCCTCGATGCTGTCTTTACGGCGAACACGATCCACTACTCGCCCTGGGAGACCACGCCGGGTCTGTTTGCCGGTTCCCGCGGCACGCTGCGCACGGGGGGGGTCCTCGTCCTGTACGGTCCCTTTCGTTTCCACGGGGTGCTCGCCCCGGAATCCAACGTGCAGTTCGAGGCGTGGCTGAAGTCCCAGGATCCGCGGTTCGGCGTCCGGGACCTGCAGGACCTCGTTGCGCTGGGTTCGGAGCACGGGCTCGTCCATGAGACAACGCTCGAGATGCCGGCCAACAACCACCTGCTCGTCTTCCGCCGCAGCTGATCCCCGGGATCTCTCGCGCCCGACGCCCGGGCGCCCGACATTCCAGCAGCGTTCTGGCACACCCGGCCCGCGCGGTGTACCCACGGAGGGAGCCCCGCCCCGCCGAGAGGCATCATGCACCTGCTGCACGCATCTGGCATCGAGAAGGCATTTGGTGACCGCGCGGTCCTGCGCGGATGCAGCCTCGCCCTGACCGCGACGGACAGGGTGGGCCTCGTCGGTGTGAACGGAAGTGGCAAGTCCACGTTCCTGAAGATCCTCGCAGGTGCGCTGGAGGCCGACCACGGCCGGCTGGACCGGTCAGGGACCTGGGCCCTGCTCCACCAGGAGCCCCGGCTGCCCGGCGGGACCGTCCGCGCATCCGTAGAGGCGGCTGTCGGGTGGCATCGCGAGCTGCTCGCACGGTACGAGGCCGCCATGAGCGCGGGCGACGACGACGCGGCGGGCTCGCTGCAGGACCGTCTCGACCGGGAGGGATGGTCGATCGCGCACAAGGTTGATGCAGTCATGGCGCGCCTGGGTCTGCCCCCGGGCGATGCGTCCCTCGACCGGTTGAGCGGTGGCGAGCGGCGACGCGTCGCGCTGGCGCGGGCGTTGCTGCAGCAACCCGACCTCCTCCTCCTCGACGAGCCGACAAACCATCTCGACGCCGAGACCTGCGAATGGCTGCAAGGGATGCTCGCAGGCTGGCGCGGTGCGGTGCTTCTGGTGACCCACGACCGCTATCTGCTCGAGGCCGTCGCGAATCGAATCGTCGAGGTCGAGGACGGGCAGACCGTCGCCTATGACGGCAGCTACACCGACTCCCTGCTGGAACGGGCGGAACGACGCGCGAAGGCGGCTCGGAAGGAAGACCAGCGACTCGCCTTGATCGCCCGGGAGGCCGAGTGGGCCGCGCGTTCGCCCGCGGCCCGATCCACGAAGCAGAAGGCGCGCCTCCAGCGCCTCGACGCCCTCAAGGCCATCCGACCGATCAAGCGGGAAGAGGAGTTCCAGCTCGACCTGCGGACGGGGCACCGCAAGGGAGGCCCGCTCCTCGAGCTGCACGGGGTCCGGAAGGCATTTGGCGACCGCGTGATCCTGGACGGTGTCGATATCGTCCTCCGCGCAGGGGAGACGGTGGGCATCGTGGGGCCCAATGGCGCCGGCAAGTCGACGCTCCTGTCCGTTCTCCGCGGTGCGCTGGCGCCCGACGCGGGCACCATCCAACGCGCCCCCCGACAGCAGGTGGCGGTGCTCGACCAGCATCGCACCGGACTCGACGACGATGCATCCGTCTGGGAGGCCGCGGGTGACGGGAACGACCACGTCACCGTTGGCGAACGCTCGGTCCACGTCGCGACGTTTCTGGGACGCTTCCAGTTCCCCCGCGAGGTCCACGGGCAGAAGGTGGCGGCGCTCTCTGGTGGGGAGCGGGCCCGGCTGCTGCTCGCGCGCCTGATGCTCCAGGGTGCAAACGTCCTGCTGCTCGACGAGCCGACCAACGACCTCGACCTCCTGACCCTGCAGATCCTCGAGGCGGCACTGATGGACTACGACGGCTGCGCTGTCGTCGTCACCCATGATCGGGCATTTCTGGATCGCGTGTGCGACCGGGTCGTGGCGCTCGATGGAGACGGTACGGTCGTGGGATACGCGAGTCGGCTCCAACACCTCGCCGCCCGAGAGCAGAAGCAGGCGACAGAGGCTGCCGCAGAGGCGTCCCGCAGGGCACGGCGCGCTCCGGCGCCGGCGCCCCGCCGTCGGCAGGCACCCCGGGTACGAACGCGCCGCTCCTTCAAGGAGAACCAGGAGTATGCAGCGCTGCCGGCGCGCATCGAAGCTGCCGAGCTCGAGCAGGAGCAGGTCGCTGCAGCGCTCTCCAGCCCGGAGACCTACCAGCCGGGCGGAGAAGACGCACTCGCAGCGCTGAGCGCACGTGCCCAGGCCCTGCCTGCGGAGATCGATGCGCTGTACGCACGCTGGGAGGCGCTCGAAGCGCTCGATGCCTAGCCGTTTCGGCGAGGCGGGGACGCGTCAGTGTCGGGCCGCCCATTTCGTCGGCGTCCAGTCCCCTGGGGAACCGAGTCGCCCGTGCGCAGCGGCCTGGATCAGCTCGTGGAGGTAGTCCCAGGGGCGCAACCCGAGCCGATGGCAGCTTTCGACCAGCGAGTGCCAGGCGAAGAGGTCGGCGGGCGGCCCCACGCTCGTGTCGATGGTCATCGTGGGAGACTGCCGCCCGGTACGAAGCGCATGCAGGGGGGGCGTGGGATGACCTGCCTCATCCACGGGCGACAGCGCAGCCCACTCGGAGACCAGTCTCACCACGACGCGCTCCAGCGGCGAACGTGGCGCGTCGAACTCCCTGTGCCGAGCCTCCAGCCACTGGCGGAACGCCCGCGAGGCCGCGCCCAGGACCTCCGGATTGGGATCCGCCGTCATCGCCCGACGAACCCGATGGGCGAGATGCAGGGCGTATGCTGCGCGCTCCGGATCCTGCGGCAGCAGACCGTGGAGGGCCTGCCGGACCCGGGCCCACCGGCCCGAGCGGCTGCGACCGGTGCCGTCGGCGAAGAGATCGAATGCGAGATGCCCCGAGGCCGGCGCGGACACTCCACGCGGAAGCACCGGCGCGAGGTCGTCACCATCTCGCCAGGCGAACCAGACGAGGCCACCCGAAGCGACGGCTCGCACCCGCCCTTCGCGGAGATGCCGACCATTTGCGACCCGTACGGGAAGGTCCTCTTCGTCCATGCACGAGACCTGTGAAAGGACCTGATCGCGCAGCGCCTGCCACACGGGAGCGAGGTGGATGCTGGCCCCGACGACCGCCTCCGAGAGACCCTCGCCGGTGACCCGGATGCCAAGCCGGCCGACGATCCTTGCCCATGCACGCGTGCTGTCGTGATCACTGAAGCGCGCGGCGATCACCTGCGCAAGGAGCCCGTTGCCGATCGGAGCCGCACCGCCCAGGTAGACCGGCCATCGACAGCACTCGGCTTCGCCGCCCCCAGATGGACGGAGCACCGGACGCCGGACCCGGACGAACTCGAAGCGTTGATGCTGGAAGTCCATCCGCCTTTCCGTTGCATCGCGCAGGCTGGTGTCCCGGGCGAAGGCCCGCTGCTCTGGAGCTGGCTCGCCCTGCACCTCCACCGTCCGGATGCGTTCGACCACAAGGCCTGGCACGAAGGCGTCCGCCGCCGGCGCGGGCTTCTTCACCATCCGCGCCCAATCTGCAGGGACAGGGGGCAGAACGACAGCACCTTCCATGGTGGGCCCACCGCGATGGGCCGACGCCTGCCGGTCCTGCGCCGCCGCCATCCGGAACGCGCCCTGCACGGTGGGATCTCCCGGTGCCTTCCTGCCAGTCTCGAGGTCGCCACCTCGCGTGCCCGACCGTGCCATCCGCGGTCCGCGAATCGAGGGTCCTCCCACCGGTCGCTTCGCCTCGGCAGCCCCCCCGACCCGGGCAATCCGGCTGGTGGAGCCTCCAGGGTCCGGCACCGATGACCCCCGATCCGATGGCTGCGACGAGACCGTCGAGGCGGTGAACTGGTGGCCGGCATCCATGGATGGATGCCCATAGACCTCCGCCGAGGACGGATGCTCGTCCAGCGGAGGCTGGCGCGGCCGGTCCAGCATGGACCCGAAGGGATCGCTGGCCGACGGCGCGGCATCCAGAGCCGATCCGATGCGCCGGCTGGCGGGCTTGATCTGATCCATCGAGGAGATGCCGTCCGCGTCCTCCTCCCCGCGGCGGCGGAGACCGGACGCGTCGATCTCCTCCATCGAGGAGGTCGCCGCCTCCTCTTCGTCTGCTCGGCGGATGCCGGACGGCTCGATCTCCTCCATCGAGGAGATGCCGTCCGCAGCCGCCTCGCCGCGGCGACGGACGGACTGCTCGATCTCCTCCATCGAGGAGATGCCTTCCAAGTCCTCCTCTCCGCGGAGACGGCGACCGGACTGCTCCAGCGCATCCATCGACGACACGCCATCGACTTCCGCGTCGCCGCGCATGCGACGGCCGGACTGCTCCAGCGCGTCCATCGACGACACGCCCTCGATGTCTTCATCCCCGCGTGGACGGCGTCCGGTCTGCTCGATGTCGTCCATCGACGACACGCCCTCGACGTCATCGCCTTCGCGACGGAGTCGGCCCGACTGCATCGCTTCTTCCATCGCGCTCTCGTCATCCTGCGTCCCGGGCAGCCGGGAAGGCTTCGTGGCCGGCCCGGCCGAACTCGCGACGGGACGACCGCCCGCCTTCTGCGCATCTCCGCTCGTTGCGTCGATGGTGCTCGTCTCGGAATCCTGCGCCGTGCTGGTCACGAACCCTCCGCGCGCGAATGCTACCGCAGAGGTACGTGAACCCGCGGGAGTTACGTTCCAGGGACGCCCACGGACCTCCGGCCGGTCGGGGTCTC
>JAYYRS010000046.1:0-7992 GCA_036126975.1 Myxococcota bacterium | reverse complement strand
GGCCCTTCCCTGATAGGCCTCGCCCGCTGCCACCGCGAGGTCGAGGTCCCCATCACGGTCGACGTCGCCCAGGGCACAGGAGAAGCTGTTCAGGCCGTCCCGGATCCAGACGGGCGAAGGCGTCAGCACGCCGTCCACGTTCTCGTAGAGGTCCACCCCACCGGGGCTGCCCCAGCCGGAGTCGCCCAGGTACCGGCTCACGATGACGTCGGGATCACCGTCTCCATCGACGTCGCCCACTGCGATGTGGGCATGGTAGCCGTCGACCGCGGACCGCCATGTCGGCGTGGGGAGCAGCCTGCCTTCGTCGTTGTCGTAGACGACCACCGGCCCGGGCTCGATGTCATTCCCATACGACGCGACCAGTTCGTCGAAGCCATCGCCATCCAGATCCACGGCGGCGGCACCGGTCGCCACACCACGGTCGGACGCGACCCACCCGGGCACGGTCGACAATTCCGTCCAGGCGGAGCGCGCGCCCGGCCCGGAGTCCCTCCCACCACGTGGCGGATCCTCTGCGCCGCGGACGCAGCCAGCAAGACCCAGGACCCAGATGCTGGACGGTTTCATGGACGGACGGTACCCGCAGACAACCAGGAGCCGCCATGCCATCCGCAGCATTCGCGACGCAGCGCCACACCCGCCTCTGGCCTGCCGTCGCAGCCAGGACCGAGGGGGAGGATCTCGCTCATGATGCCGACCATGTGCTGCGCGTCTACACCTGGGCCGTCCGCATCGCCTCCGCGGAGGGGGACGACGTCGATCTGTGTGGCGCGGCGGCACTCGTCCACGACCTCGTCAACATTCCGAAGGAGAGCCGCGACCGGCCAATGGGCGGCGAACTGTCCGCCGTCGCGGGCCGCGAGCTGCTCGAACAGGCTGGCTACTCTCCGCACGAGGTGCGGTCCTGCGTCGAGGCGGTTCGAACGTCTTCATGGTCTCGCGGGCTGTCGCCCGTGAACCGCGAGGGTGTGGTGCTGCAGGACGCAGACCGGCTGGACGCAATCGGCGCCATTGGAGCGGCGCGCAACTTCGCGACGGCCCAGGCGATGGCCAGCCGCGGCAGCCCTGGGCGTTTCTACGACCCGGCCGATCCCCTGGGACGAACAGACCGGCCGCTCGACGATGTGCGCAATGCCCTGGACCACTGGCCCCGGAAGCTCCTGAAGCTCCGTGCCGGATTCCACACACCCACGGCCCGGGCAGAGGCGGACCGCCGGCATGCATTCCTGCTCGCATTCCTGGCACAGCTCGCAGCCGAGCTGGACTGCGCACCCGTGAACACGCCCCGCTGAGCCTTCCTTCGCGCCGTACGGGAGGGCGGGCAGCGGGCGCAGCCCATCGTGCCCTCGCCGGACGCGGAACCGACGGGATACCCGGCACGGCATGCAGACCTTCCTCCTCTACCCGCTGCTCGCCGCCGCATCGGCAGCTGATCTGCACAGTGGGGTGGTGATGACGGGTCATGCCGACTTCGCACCTCCCCGCCACCAGTCCGCGCGCGAAGGCGTGAGCCTCGACTTCCCGGGCGGCATTGCGCGGGTCTACGTCGGGCCGACCGTCCCTGCTGCGCAGGAGTGGTTCTCCGAGAAAGCCGGAAAGGTCGCCCGCCAGAAGCCCATTCCATTGGCTGGCCTGGGTGAGGAGGCGCTCCATGCGGAGGATGCGATGGTCCTTGTCAGGGATGGCAACATCGCGATGCTCGTCCAGGTCGCGTCGGGCGCACGCGCAGCGACCGAGGCCCTGCTCGGCGCGGTCGATGACTCGGGCGCTCCCTGGCCGGCCCCCGCGTCCCTCGTTCGCGATGGCGCCGGGTTTCGCATCCACGCTCCGCAAGCCGTCCACGTCGCATGGGTCGGCGGCCGTCTGTCGCCCTCGGGGACAGGAGCGCACTTCCACACTCCGCCGCGCCAGGTCGTCACGTGGGGTCCCCTCGGACGTGCAACCGTCCAGGCATTCGACGAGGCAGGCGAGCCGATCCAATCCGCACCACCGCGCCCCCGCCCCGCCCGGGATTCCCCACCCGGGTGAACCGGCCGTGACCTCGCGCTCGCTACCGGACGACCTGCAGGGGTTGGCGGCAGGCGAGGCCAACCCCCAGCAGGAGCGGTAGCGCCGTGTCCTCGGTCGGCCCGAAGACGCTGTTGAGGGTCAACAGGGCGCAGACGACCCCGATGGGCCCAGCCGCCGCCGCGACCGTTCCGACACCCGCCCGTGCGGCGACCAGCGCAGGCCCCACCCGCGGAAGCATCGTGAGCAGTCGCCAGGTGGGGCCGGAGGCGACCTGCAGGAGCTTCCAGGAGGCCACGCGCGCTGCGGCAGCGCTCCCCGCGGCCGAGGTCCCGAGCACCTTGGTCCATACCGTCCGCTCGAGCTTGGCGAGGACTTCCGGCGGCAGCTCCTGGACAGAGAGTGGCTCCGCCTGGGAGAGGAAGTGGGTCGTCAAGGCATCCAGACGACTCCACACGTCCCCGTTCCCCAACTCCAAATTCAGCTTCCGCGCAGCCCGGTCGACGAGCCCGTCCAGCGTCTGGGGGGCAACCAGCTGCCGCGCGGGTGAATGGGAGCGCCACCATAGAGCGGCCGTGAGCCGCCCGGCCAGACGCGGGCTCCCCTCGCCGGGCCCATCGTGCGCGACATCTGCTGCGGTCAAGACCGCCGACAGGATTGCCGGATCCTTGTCTGCCAAGGTCGCCTCAAGGACCTCTCGTGAGATGGGGGGCATCCGGGCTCCATCAGCAGCGGGCCACCGACCCTACGGACGGCAGCCCGGACCATTGCACCTCATCGAAAAACATCGGCCGCCCCGTCGACGAAGACACGAGGGACCAGCCCGGTCGCGGCCATTAGTGGCCCGTTGTCTACGGTCTCGTCGGCATCGACCGCATCGATCAGTGTGGGGTCGAAATCCCGCGAGCGGGCTGCCGCGTACACGAACAGGCGTTTCGGGAGCGACAGCTTGAGTACGCGTCGGCCCTGCGATGCGGCGAGTGCATCGACGAGGTCCACGAAACGCAATGCATCACCGCCGCCGATATCAAGCGTCTGGCCACACAGTCCCCGCGCGACCAGCGCGAGCATCGCGTCCGAGAGGTCATCCACGTGCACCGGTTGGCGTCGGTACCGTCCGTCTCCAATGATCGGCACCACGCCGCGACGCACGAAACCGGCGAGTGTGTGGAAGCTCTCGGTGTGGCTGGGACGGTGTCCGATCAGCCGCGGCCCGTAGGGCGCGGACGGCCGCAGGACGGCGTAGGGAAGTCCCGACGCTGCCAGCCGGGCTTCGTCTTCTCGGCGCGACACGCCGTATGGCGTCGGATGGTCCCAATGCACCACGGTCGTCGACAGGTACAGGGTCGGAAGCCCCAACGACAGGACCGCGTCCATCATTGCCCGATTGACTGCGGGCGCGTCCGTGCCCTTGACCTTGGCAGCGAGGTGGAGGACCGCGTCCGCTCCCAGGCCACCAAGTCGCCGCACATCCCGCGCCCTCCGGAGATCCGTCCGCACCGGAGTGACGCCCGGGAGGCGCAGGGCGGTGCTGTGGTGCAGCGCGAACACCGAATGGGACCGGGCTGCCCGCAAGCATGTCCAGGCCCCGACGAAGCTCGATCCACCGGTGATGATCAGACGCATCCCGCTCGGTCTACCATGCTCGACGCACCCGGAGGAGTGGATGAGCCTGTTTCGTGATGACGTCCTCAGCGGCAAGGTGGCGCTGGTCACGGGCGGCGGCACCGGCATTGGCGTCGCGATCGCCCGAGAGCTTGGCCGACAGGGGGCGACGGTCGTCATCGCCTCTCGCAAGGCCGCGAACATCGAGCCCGCAGCCGCTGGCCTATCGGACGAACTCGGCGCCGACGTCCATGGACTCATCTGCGACATCCGCGACCGTGAGTCCGTGAGTCACGCCGTAGGCGAGACGCTCGCAGCCCATGGGAGGCTCGACATCCTCGTCAACAACGGCGGGGGACAGTTCATGGCCCCTGCGGAGACCATCAGCCCCCGCGGCTGGGACGCTGTGATCGCGACCAACCTCACAGGCACCTGGAACCTCACCCGGGCGGCCCATGATGCCTGGATGGGCGACCACGGCGGTCGCATCGTCAACATCACGATGCTCACGAATCGTGGCTTCCCCGGCATGGCCCACTCCGTCGCTGCGCGCTCGGGAGTGGAGGCCATGACGCGGACCCTCGCCGTCGAGTGGGCCGGAAAAGGAATCCTTGTCAACTCCGTCCAGCCCGGCATCATCGCATCATCCGGCCTCAAGAACTACCCCGCAGGATTGATGCTTGCCCGCGAAACACAGCGGGAGATTCCCCTGAAACGGCTCGGCTCCTGCGAAGAGATCGCCTGGCTGGTCGCGTTTCTCGCCGGCCCGGCAGGGGCGTACATCACGGGACAGACGCTCGTGGTCGACGGCGGCAGGACGCTCTGGGGTCGCACGTGGCCGCTGCCGGACCCCGAACCCATGCCCGAGGTGGTGCTGCCGACGAATCCCTGGGAGGCCGCGGACTGAGGTCCTCGCGCTGGGTCGCTATCCGGGCCGGAAGAGACGCAGCGGGTCGGGAGCATCCTCTGGCAGGTCCGGCGCCCGGGCCTTCGGATCCACGAAGATCTCCACCGCGAGCAAGGTGGCATCATCGTCGGTCCCGATCCGGGCGACCTCGTCGAGGGCCCGACGCACGAAGCGCTGGGGGTCAGGGTTCCGGGCCCACAGTTCACCCAGCTCGTCTTCATCGAGTGCATCGACGATGCCGTCGCTCATCAGCATGAAGACATCTCCGGGCTCGAGAGCCCAGGACTCCATCTGGAGCTGCTCCGACACGGAGGCTCCCATCCCCAGGTACGCCTGCAGTCGTCGAAACGTACCGGTCTGCTCGGCGCCGGCCTGCTTGATGCGGCCCCGGCGGAGCCGATAGACCGGCGAATCGCCAACCGTGAGCACATGGGCGGTGTCGGCGGTAATCCAGGCCGCAGCCAGCGTACAGGCTGCGTGTTTTCCCGAGCCACGGAGCTCCCAGTCTATTTCGCTGACCAGCGATACGAGCTCGTCCAGCCGAGGCGCCCCCCCCATCTCGCCAAAGCTTCCAAGCCGTTCGCAGGCAAGACGCGCCGCCCAGGCCCCCTTGCCCGATGCACTGACACCATCGCAGACGACAAACAGCCCGCCCGGCCGAAGCATCGGCGTGTCGTAGATGCGCCAGGCGTCTTCGTTCCGGACGTGATGCGGACCAGGACGACTGGCGGCAGCCGAGACGATGCGGGTGGGACCGGAGGCCAAACGGGGTTCAATCCTCTTCGTCGCGGCGTCGCCAGACCACAGCCAGACCGCCGACGGCGAATGCCATCAGACCCGGCCAGACCGGCGCACCAGTGGTACCACAGCCACAGCCAACCTCGGTCTCGATGACCCGGGTCCTGCGCTGGATGTCCGTCCGGTCGTCGTCTCCGTCGACCTCGGGTTCGAATGCGGTGCCTCGCACCACGATCTCCTGGATGGGCTGAAGTGGATCGTTGGATTCAAGTACCAGTCTGCCGCTGAATTCTCCAGCGGCTTCCGGAGCGAATGTCACCACCGCGCCACCGGCACCCCCCGGCGCAACAAGGAAGGCAGCCGGGAAGCTGGAGAAGTACGGCGAACCGGTGAGGCCGATGAAACCCTCAAGCACCAGCGACCCCTCGTTTTCGATCTCCATCTCCCAGTTGACGACGTCATTGACTTCGATCTCGCCAAAATCGTACTCCGCTGCGGGGCTGCGAAGGATCGGCAGCGGAAAGTCGACCACCGTGGCAGGAAACGCCTGTTCGAAATCGTCCGAGCCGAGGGGGACCGGGATGTCGATACGCACGAGTTCGAAGTCGGCCACCGGCGTCTCCACCGTGAAGACCGGCGTGAGGACGAGATCCAGCGCGCTGGTCCAGCGTCCTACGAATGTCGCCTCTGCGGACTGGTATGCCTCGTCGGACGGCTCCAGCATCGCGGTGGACCCGGCCTGCGCCAGCGCACCATCCTCGGTCCACCAGCGCAGCCCCTGGAAGGTGGTGCTGGCCTGCGGTCCGATGTTCGTCGCGAAGTTCACCGTGACGCCCGTGAAGACACTGACATCGAAGCTCACCAGCTCCGTCTCGGAGCCGGTGTAGTCGACCTGGACGATGTCAGTCTCTGCACCCTGGAGGAGGAAGGGTTCGAACAGGCTGGCCCCCTCCACCTGGAGGCCGCGACGATCGATCTCCTGGGACCACGTGTACCCCGGCACGTCGAACCGGATGGACGTGACCGCGGAGAGCATCGCGTCGACGATGATCCACCCTGACTCGGCCATGGGGACGAGTTCGAGGAGGAACGGATCCGGCCAGGTCAGGTGGGCGTCTCCCTCCATGCCAACGAACGCGCCCCCCGTCGACTCGATGGCAAACTCGACCTGGAGCGGGCTGTCCGCTGGCACCCAACCGGTCCTGAACTCCGAGTTGCGCCACAGCTCCGCCGCGTCTTCAAGCACGAAACCCTGTGGCACACTCTCGTGTGCCAGCGCGGTCGGGAGCAGGAGGAGCAACATCGCAGTCTCCAAGCGGGCGCGCGCGGATTCTACACCGGCTCACGGGCGCCGTCGATCACGGTGGGACGTGCGCCGTCCGGCCCTCCACGACCCCTTGACCCTGCCAGAGGGCGTCGGGGCTCCAGCCCGCCCTCGTCAGCGCGGACTCGAGCAGACGCGCATCCCCCACGACGAGCCACGTCACGTCATCGGTTGCTGCGAGTTCCGCAGCCGTGGACCGAACGACATCGAGACCCACGGACTGCACCGCCAGACGGTCCTGCGCCACGGCATCGACCGCCCGCCCAAGCGCCAGCGCCTCGCCATGCGGGAAGGTCCGTCCGTCCAGTCGCTGCGCTGATTGGTCCGCGCGTAGCAGGAGCGCACGCCGCGCGGACTCGATCTCTGCGTCATCGGGGGGCCGCAACGCGAGCATGAGCAGCGCATGGTTCATCTCCTCAAGCGCGAGGACCACATCGTCGGGTGCAACCGTGGTGTCGAGCAGCATGCGCCCGTGGGAACGGGCAAGGGCGAGGGTCGCCCCGGCGCCATAGGTGATTCCCAGCTCCTCGCGGAGCCGCGCATTCAGGCGGCTGGTGAATCCCCCGCCAAGGAGTTCGGTCAGGAGCCTGACTGCTGCCAACCCGGGGTCCCCCAGTCCAGGTGCGGGGAGGCTCGCACGGACCAGGACCTGGGTCGCGCCGGGATGGTCGACGAGTACCAGACGGGCGCCCCCTGCGGGGGGCGGCGAATCCGGCAACGCAGCGCCCGTCGACCCACCCGACCATGCCTCCTCGAGCAGCGGGAGGACGGGGCCGCCATCGAAGTGCCCAGAGACCACAAGCGTTCTCGGCGCCGCCGTGGCGGCCGCCCAGGCCCTTCGCACTCTCCGAGGGCCGACGCCACGCCACGCGTCCGGTCCATCCACGCGCGCGCGAGGATGCCCGGGAGGGTAGGTCGCCAAGGCGGTGGCCGTCTCCAGCACCCGCGCGCCCGACCGCCAGCCGGTGGCGCCGGACCGCCGCCAGGTGCGTCGCAGCCGCCGGACATCGCCGCGGGGGAATCGTGCTCCCAGCGCAGCGGCCCGGCCCAGTTCGACGGCCTCTTCCATGTTCCCTGCGAGCACCTCGACGTCCACCCAGCTCCGCAACGCCCCGACACCGGTCAGGGCGACTCCCCCTGCCTCCGCAAGCCGCGCCTGCCACCCCGGCCTCCCGCCCGCTGGAGCCTGCCCCAGCAGCGCACCCGCCATGCGGAGGGCCGCCGGATCCGCGGCATGCAGGTGCCCGGCGAGCAGGGATACCTCCACGCGGACCAGGGGGCTTCCCCGTTCCTCCAGCAGCCACACCGGTGTGCCATCGGGCAGCTCCCGTGCCGCAGGGATGGCGGGGGTCGTTGGAGGACCGGTTTCGACATGGGGGCGCTCCCGTGCCCCTGCCACACCGAGCAG
>JAYYRS010000045.1:0-3111 GCA_036126975.1 Myxococcota bacterium | reverse complement strand
AGGATGGCGTCGACGGATTGCTCTATCGCGCCGGCGATGAGCAGGACCTCGTCCGTGCCATGCGTGCCGTCGTCCACGGACGGTACCGGCCCCGACCGCCGCGGACCCTCGCAGACCAGGTCGATCAGACCCTGGCCGTGTACGAACAGGCGGGGGCGGCATGAGGGTGGCGCTGGTCGTTCACCGATGGCCGGGTGCGCAGGCTGGCGGAACGGGCCTCTACGTGACGGCCCTCGCCGCAGCGCTCGCGGCGGCCGGCCACCGCGTCGCCGTGGTCGCGCCCCGAGCGACGACGGCGCCCGGTGACGACCCACCCGGCGTTGTCCGCTGGCCCCTCGCAGGGGACACGCCGACGCGGTTCGCGGACGGCTGGTCCCGGCCGGTCATGCTGTCGAACTGGGTCCGCTTTCAGCGCACGTGGCGGCCAGAGGTGGTGCACATCCATCATCTCTCCGGCCTCCCCATGGGCCTTCCGGCCGTCGCGCGCAGCGGTGGCGCTCGTGTCGTCTTCACGCTTCACGACTATGCGCTGGTGTGCGCCCGGGGGCAGCTCATCGATGCTGAGCTGAACCCCTGCAGCGGACCAGCCCCTTCCCGTTGTGCGTCCTGCCTCGGCCATCACGTCCACCTCAATCCCGTCACCGCTGCGGCCGGTCGGATCCTGCAGGCTGCGCCTCGGGTCGGCGTCCGGGCTCGCCAGGGTCTGGGCCGGTTCGCCCGGCCGGGACGCCGCGCGATGCACCGCGTGACGCGGCGTCTGGATGGGGCCCGAGAGGCGCTGGAGGCCGCGGATGTCCTTCTCTCCCCCTCGCACGACCTTGCGGACCGCATGGCCGCCCAGGGTTGGCGGCGTCCAGGGGTGTTCCCGCTGCCGCTCGTGCGACCGATCGACCCCGCTCCCGAGCCGCGGTCCGGACCACTCCGATTCCTGTTCGCGAGCAGCATGATCCCCACGAAGGGGCCAGACCGACTCCTGGCGGCATTCGCGCGCCTTCCCGCCGACACGGCAATGCTCACGCTCGCGGGGCCGTCCCCGGCCTACGACGGACAACCCGGGTTCAGCCGAGACCTCCGCGCCGAGGTCGCGCGGACGCCCGGCGCAACATGGCGCGGCCACGTCCCGCCCGCCGGCGTTCCAGACCTGCTCGCCGCGCATGACGTGCTGGTGCTGCCCAGCATCTGGCCCGAGAACAGCCCGCTGGTGATCCGGGAGGCCACCGCCGCAGGCCTGCGCACCGTCGCCTCCTCCCTGGGGGGATCCAGCGAACTCGACCCGCTCATGCGCGTCGTCGATCCGGCAGATGGGCTCGACCGACTCACCGAAGCCCTGGCCGCCGAGATCACCCACGGGCGCGGGCGTCGTCCTCCGCTTTCATGGCCGACGCCCGGCGATCATGCAGAAGCACTCGTGACTGGTCCGTATTCGGCGGGATAAGCGCCGTTGGATCCGCCAGCGCAGCGGTCGCGAACCTTCCCCGTGCCCGCGTGAGCAGGTAGCATCCAGGCCCACCGTCCCAGCGAGGCGGCGGCGCACCGAGGTCTCCATGTCCGATCGCCCGAACCCAGAAGCCTTCGTCGTCCCCGCAGGCCTGCGCCTCGACGACGTCGACGGCGGGCTTAGCATCGAGCACGACGGCGATATCGTCCTGCACGGCAGCCTGGGTCGGACCCTCACGCGGGTCCGGAGCAACCACGGCAACGTCCACCTCCACATGAACACCGAAGTCCGCGAACTCGCCGCGCCGCGCGGCAACGTGGTCGTCACTGGGGACCTGCAGGCCGATTCCGTGATCGGACGCCGTGTGGACGTCGCAGGCAGTCTCCGCGCCCAGGGTGTCTATGGGGGTGGGGTCGAGGTGGGTGGAGACCTGGACGCCGCCCGGATCAACGCCGAGGAGGGCGACATCCGGGTCCACGGGAGTGCCCGTGTCTCCGAAGAACTCGTCGCCGATGCAGGCAGCGTGGAGATCCATGGTGACCTCGAAGCCGGCGATGTCCGCGCCACCGCCGGCAATGTGTCCATCCGCGGCACGGCTCGGGTCCGGGACGTATCGGCCGGCCAGGACGTCCTCGTCCAGGGCGCTGTGCGCGCACACGACGTCCAGGCAGGCGGTCAGGCGGTCCTGGGAAGCGAGATCGAAGCGCACGCCTTGCGGGCGGACGCCGTCTCCCTCCGAGGAGGCCGGGTCGATGTGCGGATGGTCCAGGGTCGAGCGCGGATCGACGTTGGCGCCGCACGGGTCACCTCGGACCTGTTCATCGCGCCGGAGATCGCGCTCGATTCGAAGACGGCCGGCCGCATCACCGTGGTCGAGAGCCGCAACGAACTCGGGCCGAACTCCCTGAAGGGCTGCCTCGGGCTGGACGACCTCGCCTCGCTGATCGGCGACGTCGACCAGTTCCTGGCCGACCGCGGGCTCTCGCGTCTCGACGAGGTGGCCCTGCCGCCCGAGGACCGGGCCGACCGGCCCACTGCGCCGCCTGCCGACACGCCCCCCGCCACCGACAGGCTGGAACCGGCCCCCGCCGAAGTCCCACCCCCGACGGCGGAGCCAGCAGAGCGCCCCGTTCGCGGCGTAGACGAGGCCCCCCCCGCCCGCGAGGAGGCCGAGGCGCGCACCGAACGCGACGTGGACGAGGCGCGCCCCGCACGCGACGCGGATGAGGCGCGCACCGCACGCGACGTGGACGAGGCACGCCCCGCACGCGACGTGGACGAGGCACGCCCCGCACGCGATGGGGACGAGGCGCGTCCCGCACGCGACGTGGACCAGGCGCGCCCCGCACGCGATGGGGACGAGGCGCGCCCCGCACGCGACGTGGACGAGGCGCGCCCCGCACGCGATGGGGACGAGGCGCGCACCGCACGCGACGAGGACGAGGCGCGCCCCGCACGCGACGAGGACCAGGCGCGCCCCGCACGCGACGTGGACGAGGAGCGCCCTGCCCGCGACGCGGTCGACGAGCGTGCGGCGCGAGACGCGGTCGACGAGCGGCCGGCGCGAGACGAGACCGAGGAGCGGCCCGACCCCGATGAAGTCGAGGCCCGGGTCCCGCGCGACGCCGGGGATGCCGCACTCGAACGTGTGGAGACCGAGGCGCCCACCGCCC
>JAYYRS010000044.1:0-7891 GCA_036126975.1 Myxococcota bacterium | reverse complement strand
GACCCAGACGCGATGGCCTCCTTCATCGACCCGCAGTCGTCCGAAGGTGGTGATGTCCGCGACCGGCACGGGAGCGGCCTCGGCGACGTTGCGGCGCATGACGGCCCGCGCGCGAAGGACGAGCTCCCGTGTGCTGAAGGGTTTGACCACGTAGTCGTCGGCGCCCACCTCGAATCCGACCACCCGATCGATCTCTTCGCCGCGAGCGGTCACCATGATGACGGGGATCGACCGGGTGCTCGGGTCTGCCTTGAGTCTCCGGCAAACCTCGGTACCGGAGATGTCGGGGAGCATGAGGTCGAGCAGGACGACGTCGGGTCTGGGCAGTTCGGCCGCACGCGCGAGTGCGGTCCGACCGTCATGGGCAATCCGGGTCTGGAATCCTTCGCGCTTGAAGGCGAATTCCAGGGGGCGTACCAGCTCTGGTTCGTCGTCGACGATGAGGATCATTTCGGGCATGGAAGGGTCCTATCGGTGGCGCCTGGCGGCGGCGTGACGCGGAGGAGACACACCGCCCGACGCGCGCCCCGTATCGCGGCGCAGCGGGTTCCGAGCCCGGGGATCCGGGCGGCTGTTTCCGCGCGCAGGCGATACGGTCGAATGGGAGGAGGAGATCATGAAGTCGCATCGTCCACTGCTGCTTGCGCTGACCCTGGGCTGCTACACGCCCACACCGGCGCAAGAATCCGGCGCCGGGGACGACACCGCGGGCGGTGGATCAGACGCCGTCGAGGGGGGCAGTGGCGGGGTCACCGCATCCGCTCGCGGGACATTCACGGTCGATGACGTCACCGTGTTCTGGCGCTGGTACGGCGAAGCAGAGTGGAGAGAGGGAACCTGCATGGAGATCCTCCTGCGGAACGACGGAGCGGATGTCCGCACATGGCAGCTCACGCTCGACCTCGATGCCGAAATCGAGCGGTTCTCGTTCGAGGACGGCGCGTTCTTCGATGTGGACGGAACCCGGCTGGTAGCCCAGCCGGTCGGCAATGCGCGGGTCGACGCAGATGGGAGCGTCAGCATGCGCTACTGCGCCGAGCCGAGGGCGCGCGTCACGGCGGTCGATGCCCTCGTGGTCCGCGAGTAGGGCGGGGGGGCGGGCGCTGCAGTCCTGGGTCGAGCGGCGGACGGTCCGCCGGGCGGAGAGGGGTTCGCGCCGATGCTCAGCTGCTCGAATCGAGAGGACGAAGCTCGAGCACGCGGGCGATCCGTGCGTCTTGGTCCTGCGCGAGTCGCGCCCGGGCATTGGGCTCTGGAGGCGGGTCCCGCGGCAGCGCGACCGTGAAGCGGCTGCCCTCGCCCAGGGCGCTCTGGAGGGTCATCTTCCCTCCAAGCTGGTCGACCAGCCGGAGCACCACGCTGAGCCCGATGCCCTGGGAATGGGGCGCTCTGGTGCCCGGATTCGAGCCGCCTGAGCAGAAGATGTCCCGCTGTTCTCCTGACGGGATGCCGCGCCCGGAGTCCCGGACGGTCATCACCAGTCCGCCATCCGGAGTGCCATCGAGCTCGACGCGGATGGTTCCGCCGTCGGTGTACTTGGTCGCGTTGGTGAGCAGGTTGTCCACGATGCGGTCCAGCGCGATGCGGTCGATGTGGACACGGTCGGGGGCGGTTGGGGCGAGCACTGCGCGACCCGTGAGGCCCCGGCCCCAGGTCAGGCCTGCGAGGCGGCTGTCCACGTCGGCCCGCAGCGTGCGGAGCCCCACCCACTCCGGGCGGAGTGGCACGAAGGGATCCGCCGTGCCGGCATGGGTGAGGCCCTCGAGCATCCCCCGCATCCGGCGGACGGCTTCGTCCTGGTCCTCCAGCATGGCGCGGGCGGACGGGGACCCGCCGCCAAGGCTGTCCAGCTCCCGGCGCAGCATGCCGGGCAGCAGGGCGATGGTCACCAGGGGGTTCCGCAGGTCGTGGGAGAGGCCGCGGACTGCGACCTCGCGCTGGCTCAGGAGGCGCTCCACGGTCTGGAGTCGCGCTTGCTGATGTCGGCTCAATGCAGCCGAGGCCTCGTGCTCCCTTCGGCTCCACTCCCGCTCGCGTGCATGGAGTGCGTGGAGCTCTCGGACGGCGCCGGTGGCCTCGTCGTCGAGCTGCGCGAGCGTTCGTGCGAAGGTATCGACCCGTCGCTCGGTGGTCCGTGGCCCGAGCACGCCCTCCCATGCGATGGGGAGCATCGCTCCGAGTGCAGCGACGGCGACCATGCCGACCGTCCCGACATGGCCGGCGAGGCCAAGCGCCGCGGCCGCTCCCAGTCCGCCAACGAGGCCGAGCAGGAGATGCGTGACGCGCCGGGTGAGGGGATAGCAGATCAGGAGTTCGTCGCGGTCCGAGCCAGGGTCCGTGCTTCGCCGCAGGGCCCGCACGCGCCCCGCGGGCATCCCGACGACACAGCTGACTTCCGACAGGAAGGCCTCTCGCCAGATGCGGAACGCGGGCGAATCCGGTCCGTCGATGTGGACGTCAAGGCAGACCGCGACGGCGCTCGCCCTCGAGACCTCGATCCGCAGGCCTGTCGCGAATCGGGGCAGGGCCCGGCTGATCAGCCGGAAGAGGGTGCTCGGATGGCGGATGGGTGTGAGGTTGGCGACCACGCCCAGGCTTTCTCGGAGTTGCGACCGACACAGCTGGTCCCAGGATGCGTCGTCTGCGCACCCATCGCGGAGGGCCCCGAGCATGGGGATGACGTCTCCACCATCGAGCCAGCGGGTCCCGTGGAGCAGGTCCTCCCGTCTGAGCTGCGCGGCGCGGAGCGCGGCCTCGACCCGGGAGGCCGGCAGTCGGGCATCGGCGGCCCGGATCAGGGGACGGAGCGTCCGTGCGCGGAAGGTGAGGGGCGACCCGCTGGGAGCCGGTTCGAGCAGCGAGATCTCGAGGTCCGGGTCGTAGTCCTCGAGCGAAAGCGGCCCCGCTGGCGCCGGTGCGCCGGCGTGTTGCGTGGCCGGATGCGTCAGACGGGGAGGGGTCATGGGACCTCGTGCGACCACCTTACGGGCGCGGTGGCGGACTGGAGCCGTGATGGGACGGAACCCCGCCCCTCGTCTGCGCAGATTCCCATCGGACCCAACTGGATGGCGGCTTCCAGGCATCGTTTTCGTGGCGGGCCTCCCCTTGGCCATTGTCGTCAAGAGTTGTCTCCAACGAAGGGTCGGTGGACCTTTCACGGATCCGCCGCGAGGCCTGCCACGTCGTGCTAGACTGAGGAGGGAGAGGTGCGACGTGTGGACCCGCAGAGAGCTCGGCTGGTTGGGGCTGGCGGCGGGACTGGCGCCGCGGCGGGTGTTCGCGCAGTCCGCGTCGGATCGGCACTTCCTGTTCATCCACGCGCGGGGAGGCTGGGACACCTCCTATGTGTTCGCGCCGCAGCCGGGCGTGGCGGACATGGAGGCGGATTCCACCATCGCGAGCGTAGGGGGGATCCGCTTCACGGACCATCCCGATCGGCCGGCGGTGCGGCGATTCTTCGAGCGCCACGGCGGACGCGCGGCGGTCCTGAATGGAATGGAGGTGCGGTCGGTCACCCATGAGCGGTGCCAGCGAATCCTGCTGACCGGACGCGGGGACGCGGGTGCCGATGACTGGCCCAGCATCCTTGCAGCCCACGACAGCCGCCAGCCTGCACTGCCCCACCTGCTCCTCGCGGGGACCTCCTACAACGCGGCCTTTGCGGACAAGGTCGTGCGCGTGGGTGATGATGGGCAGCTCCCCAAGTTGCTCAGCGGACGTGCATTCCAGGAAATGGACACCCGGCTGCAGCGCGGCCCGTCCCGGACGGCCGAGAATGCGCAGGACGCCGTCGTCGCAGCCCGTCTCGCGAGGCTCGGGGCGTCTGGTGGCGACCTGGGCGCGTTCGCGGATCGGTATGCGGCGGTCGTGGACCAGGAGGCGAGGCTCCGCGCTGGACAGGGAGGAGTGGACCTGGCGCCGACGGACCTGGGGTGCGAACGGGACATCGTATCGGACTGCGCCACGGCGTTCGATTGTTTCGAGCGGGAGCTCGCGCGCTGCGCGATGGTCACATACGACGGCTGGTGCTCCGAAGGCTGGGACACGCACCAGCGCATCGAGCGGCAGTCCCGGAACTTTGAAGACCTCTTCGCCTACCTCGAGGCTGCCGTCGATGACCTGGATGGTCGGCGGGCTGCCGACGGGACGCCCTTGGCCCAGCGGACGGTCATCTGCGTCTACAGCGAGATGGGACGGGCGCCGCGGCTGAACGCGTGGGGTGGCAAGGACCACTGGACCTTCACGTCGGCGATGCTGTTCGGCGCGGGCGTCGCAGGGGGGCAGATCATCGGCGCACTCGACGACCAGGGACGAGGGCAGGGGATCGACCTCGTCTCGGGCGCCAGCACGGCGTCCGGCGTCACCCTCCAGGCCGGACATCTGGGGGCCACGCTGCTCGCCCTGGGCGACGTCGACCCTGGCGACTACCTGGATGCCTTCGATCCCGTGTCGGCGGTGCTCGCATGAGGCTGGCGCTGCTGATCCTGATGGGCTGTGCGGCCGAACCCACTCCCGGGACGCGACCGCAACTGGATTCCGGCGGTGGGACGCAGGACTCCGGCGAGCCGGCTGAAGCGCTGTCGGACTGGGCGTGCACGCCGGACGACAGCGTGACGTGGGCGGGATTCACGGACGGGTTCTTCAGCGCCTACTGCCGGGCATGTCACTCGGCGACGACGCCAGACCGGAGGGGCGCACCGCTGGGGGTGGACTTCGGCGACCGCGCCGAGGCGATGGTGTGGGCAACGCGGCTGAAGGCCAGGGTGCTGGATGAAGGGACGATGCCCCGAGGAGGGGGAATCGTCGCCGAGGACCGGGAGCGGTTCGAGGGCTGGCTGTGCGCACAGTCGCAGCGCGTGGATGGGGGAGGCGACCGATGACGCCGCTCGTCGCCATGTTCCTCGCCTGTGTCGCGACGCCTGTGTCCGTGGTGGCACGCGACCCGGTGGTCGATGACCCGGGCGGACCAGCACCGACCGCAGGAGACACGGGCATCGCGGGGCCAGGGCTCCCCCACGTCGATGCGCCGACCAACACCGCGGCGTGGACTGCGGTCGAGGTGGGCGCTGCGCTCGAGTCCGCGCTCTCGGCTGGTCTGCCGGATCCGCGCTACGAACACGACCAGTATCTTTCGCTGCTGAGCCACGGCGGCCCGGAGTGCCCGGGGCATGCGACCTACATCGACGACCGGTTCGTGTACGGCTGCAACGCGGTGAGCGGCTACTACTACTCCGGAGTGTCGAACTATCTGTCGTCCGATGAGACCATCGATGGGGCAAGGACCGTAGAGGTAGAGGTCAACGGAGACTTCCTGTTCCGCGATCCGCTGGACCACGTCTTCGAGGTGGGGGGGCACACCCGCATCCACACGACGTGGCCGGCCGGTGGAGCGAGCGGAGAGCGATGGCTGGAGCACTCCGGGACCTGGCTATGGGAGCGGCATGAGAGCTGGCTGCAGGGCGGTGCGAGCGGCCGGTTCTCGATGACGTTGCGGCATGGAGGCGACGGACGCGAGCTGGTCGTGGAGGGCGCGGTGGGCTTTGGCGGCGTCTGGATGGCCTTCGAGGACATGGTCCTTACGGAGGATTCCTGTGGATGGGCGCCCACGGGGGTGGTGGAGCTGCGAGACCCGGGTGGTGCATGGCATCGACTCGACTTCGGCGACCGGTGCACGCCTTGCGCGGCCGTCGTGTTCGACGGAGAAACCGAGCTCGGCGAGGTCTGCGTGGACCTGTCCGCCGTGCCCCATGCGCTGTCGGGCGGCTGGGAGGACCTGTGAGGATCGCGCTGCTTCTCGCGGCGGCCTGCGTGCCGGAACCGGATCCCGCGACGATCCGGGTGCCCGTCGAGCCCGCACGAATGGACACCGCGATGCCCGGCGACACCGCCGCGCCCCTGGACGACCCTGCAGCGGATCTCGTTCCGCTGGAAGGGCCGCGCCTGCTCCGGCGCGTGAGCCTCGATCTGCGGGGAACGCTTCCGACGCCAGCCGAACTGGATTCCGCAGCGGCGGATCCCGGCGTCTGGCGCAACTATGCTGCGCAATGGGTGACGGAGCCGGCATTCGAGGAACGACTTGTCGCGCTGCTCGCCGAGCATTGGTGGACGCGGATCGACACCTTCGAGGTCGTACGATTCGACTACGACCTGACCTACGAGCAGGAGTTCGAGTTCGACGTATCGGTGGGGGAGGAGCCGCTGCGGCTCATCGCTCGGGTGGTCGCAGAAGACCGCCCCTGGTCGGACGTGGTGACGGCGCCGCACACCCTGGCGAATCCGATGCTCGCGGACCTGTGGCCGATCGACTACCCGGAGGGCGCGGAGGGCTGGCAGGAGGCGACCTATACGGACGGGCGACCCCACGCGGGCGTGTTGTCCACCAACGGGCTGTGGTGGCGCTACACGACCACCGACTCGAACATGAACCGGTCGCGGGCGGCGGCCATCTCCCGGCTCCTGCTCTGCCAGGACTACCTCGCGCGTCCCATCACGCTGACGGGAGCGGAAGACGTGTCGGACCCGGAGCTGGCCATCCGGACCGATCCGTACTGCGTCGCCTGCCATGCGAGCCTCGACCCGGTCGCTGCGAGCATGTTCGGCTTCTGGTGGCTGTCGCTCTACAGCCGGATCGAGCAGGACGTGTACCACCCCGAGCGGGAGGCACTCGCAGAAGAGTTCCTTGGTGTGGAGCCTGCCTGGTATGGAGCGCCGACCTCCGGGCTGGCGGATCTCGGCTACGAGATCAGCCGGGACAATCGCTTGTACGCCTGCGCGGTCGAAACGTTCGCCAAGCTGTACTGGCGCCGGGCACCGGATCGGGCCGATGACCGGAGGATGGAGTCCCTGCGGGTGCAGTTCCTGGAGGCCGGTGCCTCGCCGCAGGCACTGATCCTGGCGCTTCTCGAGACCCACGAGTACCAGGCCGGCGGCGTGATGGATGGTGCGCACGAGGATGCCGCGTCGCGGGCGCGCACGGTCCGGATGGTGTCGCCGGACCAGCTGTCCCGCACGGTCGAAGCCCTGACCGGACTGGTGTGGACGCGGCAGGGCCATGAAGTCCTCCAGAACGACGAGACCGGATTCCGGATGCTCGCGGGTGGGGTGGATGGATGGGCCGTCACCGAGCCCCAGACCGCGCCGTCGCTCCCCTGGTCCCTGGTGATGAAACGCCACGCCCAGGCCGCAGCCGACCGCGCCGTCCGCGAAGAACTGGAGCGCCAGCAGCAGCAGACGCCAGATGTGTTCTTCGGGGGACTCGCGCTGAGCGACCGGCCGGGAGACGCCCCATACCGGAAGGCGCTCGGCGACATCTGGTGGCGGCTCACCGCCACCCCGCTCGGCGACGAAGACCGGAACACCTATGCCCAGCTCTGGCTGGACGTGGACGCTGAGGACGGTCCCGCAATGGCGTGGCGTGCGGTGCTCTCGACGATGATGCGGGATCCGTTGTTCCTCACCTATTGACCGCCCGGGGCGGACCGGGTTCGACGGCCCCGTGTACAGCCGGCGGGGACCGCGGTAGGCGCGGGGCATGCATCCCCTCCGTCGCCTCCTCCAGCATGCCGCCCACCACCGCAGCCGGGTGTGGGCCGCGGTCACGTGCTCGATTCTCAACAAGCTGTTCGACCTGGCGCCCCCTGCCCTGATCGGCGCAGCGGTAGACGTCGTGGTGAACAAGGAGGACTCGCTTCTCGCCAGCTGGGGTGTCGTGGACCCCTGGCATCAGCTCGTCGTGCTCGCCGTTGCCACCGTGCTGGTGTGGGGTGCGGAGTCGGTCTTCGAGTACCTGATGAACTGGTTGTGGCGGAATCTCGCGCAGACGGTCCAGCACGAGCTGCGCATCGATGCCTATGCGCACCTCCAGCGGCAGGACCTCGGCTGGTTCGCGGAC
>JAYYRS010000043.1:0-5158 GCA_036126975.1 Myxococcota bacterium | reverse complement strand
GGCGCTTGAGCAGACCGACCATCTCCAGGGCAGCCATGGCGGCCTCGGCCCCCTTGTTGCCCATCTTTGTTCCCGCGCGCTCGACCGCCTGCTCGATCGTCTCCGTGGTCAGGACGCCGAAGATGCACGGAACGCCCGTGTTCATCTGCGCCTGCGCGAGTCCCTTCGCCGCCTCGCCCGCGACGTACTCGAAGTGTGCGGTGCCGCCTCGGATCACGCACCCGATCCCGATCACGGCGTCGTACTCTCCAGAGGCCGCCAGCTTCTGGGCAACCAGGGGAATCTCCCAACCACCCGGGACCCAGACGACGGTTGCGTGCGAATCGGTGTCGACACCATGCCGCCGCAGACAGTCCAACGCGCCTTCCAGCAGGCGTGCCGTGATGAAGTCGTTGAACCGCGCGACCACGAGGGCATAGCGGCCGCCAGCATCCACGAGGCTTGCTTCAATCGTACGGGGCATGGTTCCTCCGGGGTGGGGCTCCGTAGCACGGAGGCGCGAACGAGGCCCAGCGGTCCGGCGTCAGCCCTCGGACCGCGCAGGATGGTCGCCGCCGACCGAGGATGCGTCGTCGCGGGATGCTGGCCCAAACGGAACCCGCTCGACCACCTCGATGCCAAAGCCCTCCAACCCGACGATCTTCCGTGGGTTGTTGGTCAACAGCCGGAGCCTCCGGGCACCGATGTCCGCAAGGATCTGTGCCCCCATGCCCATCTCCCGGATCTCTCCGCTGTCGCCGTTCCCCTTCATGGGGTCCGTCGAGCCGAGGTGGGCCCGCATCCGAGCGAGCACGGCGTCGGCCTGACCGCCCCCTGCGACATGGAGGTAGAGGAGGACGCCCGTGCCGGCGTCGGCGATGGCAGCCAGCGCAGCGTCGAGGTTGTCGCTGCCTCCGCCCGGCGTCGACTGGAAGACATCTCCCGTCGGACAGAAGGCCTGGACGCGTGCGAGCACGGGTTCATCCGGCTGGATGTCGCCCTTCCACACTGCCATGTGCAGGCCGCCTGTCGTCCGGGCGCGGTAGGTCCGCATGCGGAACTCGCCATGCCCCCGCACCGGTGCCTGGGTTTCCAGAACCTGCTCTACAAACAGCTCGTTGCGCATCCTCCAGCGGATGAGATCCGCCACGGCCACGATCCGGATGCCGTGTTTCTCGCCGAACGCCCGCAGGTCGGGAAGCCGGGCCATCGTCCCGTCTTCCTTCATGATCTCGCAGATGACACCGGACGGGGTCAGGCCGGCCAGGCGGGCCAGGTCGACGGACCCCTCGGTCTGTCCGGTGCGTACCAACACGCCTCCGTCCCTCGCCTTCAGCGGGAAGATGTGACCGGGCGTGACGACATCCTGTGGTCCTTTCGATGGGTCGACCGCGACGCGGATCGTGTGTGCCCGGTCGGCCGCAGAGATTCCGGTCGTGACGCCCTCGCGGGCCTCGATGCTCACCGTGAAGGCCGTGTGGTACGGGCTCTGGTTGTTGGTGGCCATCATGGGTAGGGCCAGCTGCTCGACGCGCTTCTCGGTCAACGTCAGACAGATCAGGCCCCGCCCATGGGTCGCCATGAAGTTGATGTGCTCCGCCGTCACGGCATCGGAGGCGACGACGAGGTCTCCCTCATTCTCCCGGTCCTCATCGTCCACGAGTATGACCATGCGACCGGTACGGATGTCTTCAATGGCGTGCTCGACCCGCTTGAGCGGGTCTGGGTCCATGACGGTGAATCCCATGGGGTGGCTCCTCGCACAGCTGGACCGCCCAGGCCGCACAGGCCCGCGAGGTCACGGTGGAGACCGTCCGTAGCCCAGCGCGCGCATCCGTGCGGCATCCAGGCGGCCGGCGGACGACTCCGACTCAAGGAGACGCTCCACGTAGCGGGCAATGAGGTCGACCTCCAGGTTGACGACCGCTCCCGATGTCAGCGAGCCCAGCCGGGTCTCGTCAGCAGTGTACGGCACGACGCTGACACGGAACCGGCCCCTCTCGACGCGATTGATCGTCAGGCTGACGCCATCGATGGTGACGCTGCCTTTCCGCGCGAGGTACCGCGCCAGGCCTGGGGGAGCGTCGACCTCGATGACGACGCTCTCCCGTTGCCGCCGCACTGCGTGGACGGTGCCGAGGCCGTCGACATGCCCGGCGACGAGGTGGCCATCGAGCCGATCGCCCATGCGCAGCGCCCGCTCGAGATGGAGGCGATCGCCTGCCTTCAGGCGCCCCATCGTCGTCGCCGCGATGGTCTCGGCTGCCGCGGCGACGGTAAAGCAGTCCGGCGGCGCGACCTCTTCCACGGTCAGGCAGACACCATTGCAGGCAATCGAGTCGCCCAGCCCGATGCGCTCCCGATCCGGCCGGCCCACGCCGGCCTCCCCCGCGGCCGCAACCGGCAGAGGGCTCCGGATCACCAGCGTCCTTCCGTTGCCCCGCGGCACGACGGACACCACCTCACCGAGCGTCTCCACAATGCCGCTGAACATCAGGCCTCCATGACGAGTTCGGCGTCATCGCCGACGATCCGCGTTTCGATCAGCCGGAAGGCGGGCGCATTCGCGAGCGGAAAACCCGCTCCGGCCACCCAGCCGGGACCGGAGACGAGGACCCGCGGAGCCACGAACAGGTGGATCCGATCGACGAGGCCCGCGTCCAGGAAGCTGCGGTGCACCCGCGCCCCTCCCTCGACCAGCACGCTCTGGATCCCGCGCGCCTGCAGGGCCGCCAGCACCGCCCCGAGGTCGAGGCCATCAGGACCATGCGGCACCCGGATGACATCAGCGGGCAGGTCACGCTCGGGTGCATGGGTGGCACAGAACACCACCGGCCGTGCACCTGCTCGGAGCACCTTCGCATCGCCACGGATCGAGAGTCCGGAGTCGAGCACCACAGGGACCGCGTTGGAACCCCGTCCGTCCGGGAGGCGGGTGTCCAGTCCGGGGTCGTCCTCCCGGAGCGTGTTGGCCCCCACGAGGATGGCGTCGAGGGCATGGCGCAGGGCGTGTCCACGCGCCCGCGCCGCAGGACCCGTGATCCACTTCGATTCGCCGTCGGCACTTGCGATGCGGCCGTCCAGGGTCACACCGGCCTTCAGCACCACGAGAGGCCGGCCTCGCTCGCGCGCCGACACGAACGCCGCGTTCAGCCGGCGGGCCTCCGCCTCGGCCAGCCCCACCTCGACCTCGACCCCCGCTGCTCGGAGCTGGGCAATGCCTCTGCCCGAGACGCGCTCGTCCGGGTCGACCATCGCGACAACGACGCGGGAGACGCCGGCCTCCAGGAGCGCCTCGGTGCATGGAGGTTGCCGACCGTGGTGACAGCACGGCTCGAGCGTGACGTAGGCGGTCGCGCCCTCGGCGCGGAAGTCGACCGCTTGCAGCGCCGCCCGCTCTGCATGCAGGTCCCCCAGCCTTCGATGCCAACCCTCGGCCAGGATCGCGCCGTCGCGGACGAGTACGCACCCGACAAGTGGATTCGGAGTCGTCCAGCCTGTGCCGTGCCGGGCAAGCGCGAGCGCCCGCTCCATGTAGCGTCGGTCATTGCTCACGGTTCGGCCTGATCGCCTTGCACCCAGGGCAGAGCCTCCGGTCCGACCCAGGGCTCGACGAGCCCGAGGAGTTCTTCCACGGAATCGATCTCGAGGTACACGCTGGCGAAACGCAGATATGCAACGGGGTCCAGCCCCTTCAGCTCCGCGAGGACTGCGTGCCCGATGGTGTCGCTCGGCACCTCTGGCCTTGCCGAGGCGACCAACCGTTGCTCAACGGACCGGGTCGCCTGCTCGATGTGCTCCGCCGTGATGGGCCGCTTCCGGCACGCCACTCGCAGGCCGGAGACGACCTTGTCCCTGTCGAACGGCTCACGTGCGCCGTCCTTCTTGATGACGAGCGGAAGCCGGAGTTCGATCCGCTCCATCGTCGTGAAGCGGTGGCCGCAGGCATGGCATTGGCGCCGGCGACGCACGCCGCCCGAGCTGGCGCGCGTCTCCAGGACCTTGGAATCCCGATGATCGCAGTTTGGGCAGCGGAGCACGTCGTCCTCAGTTCCGGGACGGGTAGACGGGGTGGTCGGCGCACATGGCATGGACGCCCGCTCGGACGCGTGCCAGCACGACATCATCCTCCGGTGCGCGCAGCACGTCTGCGATCCAGTCCGCCACCTGCAGGGCGTGCCCGGCATCGAGGCCGCGGGTCGTCATGGCCGGGGTGCCGATGCGGACACCGGACGTGACCATCGGACTCCGCCGTTCGCCCGGGACGGTGTTCTTGTTCACGGTGATTCCTGCGCGCCCCAACGCCAGCTCCCCATCCTTGCCACTGACGGGCTCGTCCGAGAGGTCGATCAGCATCAGGTGGTTGTCCGTGCCACCGGTCACCAGCGACAGACCGCGCTCGAGCAGTCGCCCCGCCATGGCATCGGCGTTGGCGAGTACCTGCTGCTGGTATCGGCGGAAATCCGGCCGGCCCGCTTCGCCAAACGCGACCGCCTTCGCGGCGATGGCGTGCATGAGCGGACCGCCCTGGGTGCCGGGGAAGACCGCCGAGTTGATGGCTTTCATATGGGCACGCTTGGCGAGGATCATCCCGCCCCGGGGTCCGCGCAGGGTCTTGTGCGTGGTCGTCGTGACCACGTCGCAATGCGGAAACGGGCTTGGATGCACTCCTGCCGCGACCAGACCTGCGATGTGGGCGATGTCCGCCAGCAGGTATGCACCCACCTCATCTGCGATTGCCTTGAACGCGGCGAAGTCGATGATGCGGGGGTAGGCACTGGCGCCGCAGACGATCAGCCGCGGCCGCTCCGCCAGGGCCAGACGACGGACCTCGTCCATGTCGATCCGGCCTGTGTCCTCGGAGAGGTGGTAGTGCACGGCGCGGTAGTGCTTGCCACTGCTGTTTACCGGTGCGCCGTGCGTAAGGTGCCCTCCATGGCTGAGGTCGAGCCCGAGGAAGGTGTCCCCCGGCTCCATCAAGGCCAGGAAGGCCGCGCTGTTTGCCTGCGCCCCTGCATGTGGCTGCACGTTGACGCCGATGTCGCATCCCTCCTGCATGAACAACGCGCGGGCACGCTTCCGTGCGAGGTTCTCGACCACGTCGACGTGCTCGCATCCGCCATAGTAGCGCCGCCGCGGGTAGCCTTCCGCGTACTTGTTGGTGAGCGCCGACCCCATC
>JAYYRS010000042.1:0-5622 GCA_036126975.1 Myxococcota bacterium | reverse complement strand
GGTAGGCGCCGAACCAGGGGAGGAGTCCGAACGCCAGCGAGCAGGCGGCGGCCCGTTGCCATCCGCCATCCCGGGCAAGCGCGTGCAGCGCGAGCAGCGCAAGCGCCGTGAGACCCAGCGGCTGGGCCTCGGTCATGCCAGTCACGAGCCCCATCCCGAGCCCGGGGGCGGCCGCAGCGATCGGGGCTGCCAGCACGGCTGTCTCGGGTGAGTCCGGCCACAGGTGCCTCGCCCAGCCCCACGCCGCGAGCGCAGCCAGTGCCAGTGCCAGTGCGTGCACGAGACCCAGCCCGAAGCCGGACCCTGCAACCGCATGGCCAACTGCGAACAGCGGCACGTGGGCAGGGTCACCAATCACCCAGGTGTAGCCTTCTGGCGCCCCCACCATGGTCGTTCGGGCAATCAGCGGGCCATCGACGCTTCCGAGCCACAACGCCCAGAGGTGGTCACCGGCTTCGAGGTCCCGGGCCCCGAGCACCTGGGTCGGGTCCTGGGCCCACGGCCACGTCGTGACGATGCCGACCGCGATGGACAGAACGACCGCGACAACGGGTCGCCTCATGGCTGTTCACCCAGGTCGTAGAGGTGGAAACCCTCGGCCGTGGAGACCGGTGACCCCAGCGCATCCGCCAGGGCCGTCAGCGTGCCACCGGCTTGCCCGGTGGAGGAGGTGTCGAGGATGAGCCATCGGAACCCCAGCGCAGCGAGTGCTTCGGGCCCCTCTTGAAGGCCGGCCTGGATGGTGCGGTCGGGTACACGGTTGAGGCTTCCGGCGACCGGCATGCCATGACAGGTCTGGCCCAGAAGGCTGCGCTCGTCATGGCCGAAGGGAAGTGCTAGCACGGGCCCCGCCGGTCGGTCCGCCAGCAATGCACAGCTGCCATCGTCGATCACGGGCCCGGCGCGCAGGTCCGCGATTCCTCCGAGAAGGAGGAGCTCCAGGGCGACCAGGCACGAGGCGGGCCATCGCAGACGCCCGGGCAGGGCGGAGATGCCATGAGCAGCCAGGATCGCCACAGCGAGGCTTGCGAGGGCGGCGTATCGCCAGACGAGGCGGAGGCCATCGAGCCCCGGGATCCGGATCCAGGCGGCGCCGGGCATGGCGATGAAGCGGCCGCTGAGGTCCACCGGGGCACCATCCCAGAGCAGCGTGGGGCCGAGGGAAAGGAGGACGCCGACAATCAGCAGGGCGATCAGGCGGGTGCTCCGCTGCCCGAGCACCCGGGTCCCGAGCCCCGCGAGGGCGAGAGCCGTCCAGCCCAGGTACCAGCGATGCCGGGTCCAACCATCGCCGCCGCCGCCGGTGGTTCCGGGGTCGATGAATCCGCGGAGGGATGCCGAACCCGGTTCGACCGGCGCGGCGGTCCGCTTGAGCACGAGGGAGGCCTCGCCCTCCATCCCCCCGGTGTAGAACGCGGCCCAGAGACCAAGTCCGGTGGCACCAAGGGCTGCGACGGTTGCCAGCCGGCCCATCTCCGCCCGGGACCGGGGCCAGGAGACCACGACCACGGCGACCAGGCAGGACATGACCCCGGCATACGGGCTCCATCCGGGCGCCAGTCCGAGCGCAACGCCGAGCAGCATCGCTGCGCGCCAGCTCGCGGCGGCTCGGGCGGCGAGAAGGCCCGCGAGCGGGAGCCAGAAGATGGGTGTCACGTCCGGATTGCCGTTGTGCACACTGGCCAGCAGGACGGGAGCGAGGCCGAATGTGAGGCCCGCCGTGACGGCCCCGGGCAGCGTGGCGCCGCGCGCGTCGGTCCAGGCAGCGGCCAGTCCGCCCGCCATCGCCACATGGGCAACCTGCAGGAGATTCACGCTCGCCACGGGTCCGAGGCTCACGGTGACGGGGGCAGTCAGGAAGGCCTGGGGTACCGCCACCGGTGCGAGATAGGCCCCGAGCGGCCATTGGATGTCGGGGTGTGCGCGGGCAAGGCGAGGCGCTGCATCGACGACCCGCCAGAGCGTCCATGCAAGCCCGTTGAGGTCTCCGCCACCCCCGCCGAGTGCATGCCCGGTCGGGTCGAGCAGTGCGGGGTAGCCGACCACGCAGCACAGCGAGGCGAGGGTGAGTGCCACACCGATGGCCACGCGAGACGTGCGGCGCTCCGACATGGCCGCAGCCTACCGCGTCAAGCGGGATACGGCCGGGGCGTGCTGAACGTCTGCCTCGCTCTCGCCGCGGTCCTCGCGCTTCTGACCCTGGTGCACATCTATCGGGGCGGCACGACGCTCAACGACCACATCGTTGCAGCCATCGTGACAGGCACCCATGCGGTCTACCCGCTTGTCGCGCTCGGAGCGGCAGACGCGGGGTTCTCCGCGCTGCGCGTCCTCTGTGCGTGCGCGATGGTGGGCAATGTGGGGGTCTGGGGACTCTTCTTCGTCCTCGACCGTCGTGTGGAGGTTGGCCGCCTCCGGCCGCTGGCGATGCTCAGCCAGCCGGCCCACGCCTTCGCCCTGTGGACGGGTCTCCTGCTGTGCTTCTGGATGCCCGCAGTGGGGGCTGGCCGACTGTTCGGGCTCGACCTCGGCCATCCGCTCTGGCCCGGCCCGTGGCTTCTTGTCCCCGCGGTCCTGACGACCGCGGCGAACCTGTGGACCCTCCTGCGTTCGAATCGGCGGACGGTCCTGCACGTGCCCGGTCCGCGTCGTCCGTTCCGGATCGTGCAGTTGTCTGATCTGCATGCCAGCCCGGTGATGACCGGTACGGACCTGCGGGCGCTGGTCGCACGGGTCAACGACGAGCAGCCGGACCTGGTGGCCATCACGGGCGATCTGCTGATGCCTTTCAGCGAGACCGCCCACGACTACCTGCTCGATGCACTTGCGCAGCTGCATGCCCCTGTCGTCGCGGTGCCGGGCAACCACGATCTGCCGGTCGCGGAGGTCCTGGCAGCCGAACTCCGAGGCCTCGGGATCTCTTGGCTGGTCGACGCGGCTGCCGTCATGACGTTCGGCGAACGACGGGTCGAGCTGGTCGGAATGGATTTTCGCTGGAGGGGCGCGGAGTCCCACCTTGCAGAAGTCCTGGCCGCATGTCCCGCGGTGGAGGACGTGGATGCGCACATCCTCCTGGTACACGACCCCCGGGTGTTCCGGTATGTGCCCGCGGGGCGATTCGATCTCGTGCTGAGCGGACATACCCATGGCGGGCAGCTCGGCGTCGACCTGCCCGGGTTGCACCGCAGTGTGCTGGGTCTGCTGGGTGCCTACGACGGTGGCCGGTTTGAGCGGGATGGCACCGTGTTGTACGTCCATCGAGGCAACTGGCACACCGGCTGGCCACCGAGGCTCGGCATCGCAGGGGAGCTGGCTGTGCTTACGCTGGGCCCCCCTCAGCGCACGCCATAGAGCACACCGTGGCGGCGTCGGAAATGCGTCATCAGATCGAGCACGGAGTCCCGATCGCCGACGGCATCGGCGAACAGTTGGGGTCCATCGACCCCGGAACCGCGCCGGTGAACCCGCTGCCGCAGCCACGAGAGGATCGCAGCGAAATGGCCGGCCTCGACGTGGCTCCACAGGCTCGGGAGGTCTTCTTCGAGCCGTGCGCGGAAGCTGGCCGCATAGAGGTTGCCGATCGTGTAGCTGGGGAAGTAGCCGAAACAGCCGTTTGACCAGTGCACGTCCTGGAGGACGCCCTCATTTGGGGAGGCCGGCCGGAGACCGAGGCTGCGTTCGTGCGCGTCGCCCCACGCAGCCTCCAGATCGGCGACGGCGAGGTCGCCTGTCAGCAGGGCGGTCTCAAGCTGGTAGCGGATGAGGATGCGCAGGTTGTAGGTCGCCTCGTCGGCCTTGATGCGGATCAAGGAGGGCTCCACCCGATTGGAGGCGGCGTAGAGCTGTGTGGGTGTGAGCCCGATGGACGGATGGGCGGCCTCGAGAATCGGGACGAGCCACCGACAGAACGCCTCCGAGCGACCAATCATGTTCTCCCAGAATCGGCTCTGGGACTCATGCATGCCCATTCCCGGAGCCTCTGCGAGGCCCGTCCCCCGGAGGTCGTCCGGAATTCCCTTTTCATAGAGACCGTGTCCGCATTCGTGGATCGTTCCCCCGAGTGTTGCCAGCAGGTCGTCTTCGTACAGATGCGTGGTCAGCCGCACGTCGTGCGGCCCGATTCCCACCGTGAAGGGGTGCTGCAACTCGTCCAGACGTCCGTCGTCGGGTCGGAATCCCAGGGCCTCGATCACGCGCCGGTTGATCACGCGAAGCGCGTCTGCGGGAACGTGGAGTCCCTTCAGTGGCCGGGGTCCGGGTCGGCCACGGGTCGCCTGCACGAACGGGACCAGCAGCGCTTCGAGCCGCCCGACCATCGGGTCCAGCTGCCCGATGGTGCTGCCTGGGTCGTACTGCTCGAGCAGCGCATCGTAGAGATGGTCCGCGTATCCGACCGCCATGGCGGTCTCGCGCGCGCTCGGCAAACCGTGCTCGACTTTGCCGGAAGGATCAAGCGCGGCCGGCCGCCAGTGTGCGAGAAAGCGTGCTACCGTGGGCATCTTCCGGAAGGGTTCTGCGATGTCCACCCTGTTGTTGCGTGTGCGTCGGGGGCGAGAGCTCCTCGGGTCGTGGAGACTCGACGGGGCGCCAATCGAGATGGCGCTCATCGACGAGGAATCCGGGCGCGTGGTCGGCTCGTTCACGGCGGCCGGTGCCGACCGGGAACCGGAGCCCGAGACGGTCATCACCATGCCGATGGGTGGCCTTGACGAGCTGCCGGTGGCTGCGTCCACGGAACGCCTCGACGGCGACGACTTCACCATGCCGCTTCCGGAGGCGATGGAGGCGATGGAGCCGACCGCAGACCTCATCCCGGAGGCGACCGCGACCGACGAAGGCGAGCTCGCGGCCCGGCTCAGCCTGGAACGCCCTCGTCCGATTCCGAACCTCGCGGCGCGCGGTGCGCCCCCGGAAGCGTCCCCGCAGGAGGCGCCGGGCAGCGTCGGGGATCACCCGACCCAGGAGGCGTCTCCCGGAGACTCGGCTGGGCACGAGACGGACGATGGCGTGGGTGTCCCCATGGCACCGGGGCGGCCGGTCGTCGGCCCACCGCCCGCGGTGGCACCGCCTCCCGAACCGGACGATCTGGAACTGGAAGGCCTGGAAGACGAACCCCTGCGCGACGGAATGCGTCCCACGACGCCGGGGGGCACCGTCGCAGCAGCCGAGGTGTGGGTGCGCCGGCAGTCGGAGTGGTGCAGCGGCGGCAGCCTCCAACCAGGGCAGCGAGCCGTGTCGCGGGGCGGCTGGGTGCGGCTTCGCAGGGATGGTCTGCTTGTCGTCCGCCCCGGCCCTGCGCTCTCCGGTTCGGCCACGCTCGCGGACGGCAGCGCGGTCGAGATTGACAAGGACATGCCCCCCCTCGAGCTCCCGGCGGGCGCGAGCGTCCTGCTGCGTGCCGGTGAGCACGGGCTCTATGTGCGCAGCGAGGCGTGGTCCGGAGGCGGCCTGCCTCGCCTGACGTCGTGAGAGCCGGTGGGGTTGACGGTCCCGCCGGCCCCGGAATCCGATAAGGAGGGTGCCCGGGGGGCGGCGGCCATGCTGCGATTCGATGATGATGGTCGTACCCTCGACCTCGGCGTGCATGATCTCATCGAAGCAGGCCCTCCACGCGGCGACCTC
>JAYYRS010000041.1:0-4262 GCA_036126975.1 Myxococcota bacterium | reverse complement strand
CGGTCAGGCCGGATGCCGCAGCGAGCACACGGCACCGGGCCGCCAGCGCAGCGGCACGGGGACCTCGGACGACCCGGTCGACGATGGCATACGGCACCGCACCTGCGGTGTCGGTGTGCAGGTCGATATAGAGCTCCGGGCGTCGTGCGAGGATGTCGCGCCACAGCCGATCCGCGTGTCGCTCCGCGCGGCTGCCGCGGGCCGAGCCGGGAAATGCGCGATTCGGGTCGAGGCCATCGCCCGGCATCCGCCGGGACCCCTGCTCCAGGCCGAGTGGGTTCAGGGACGGGTACAGAAAGACCCTTCCGCGAGCGAGCAGACGCGGGAGCACCCCATCGAGCGCATGGACGACGCCGAGGCCAGTGCTCTCGTCGCCGTGCAGGTTCGCTCCGATGCAGACGACTGGCCCTGCAACGCCGCTGTCGATCGACAACACCGGGATCCGCGGCCCCGCACCCGCGACCTGCTCCACGCTCCGATGGACCCGCGCGCTCATCCCTGCAGCACCCAGCATTTGAGGTAGCGGCTCTCGGGAAAGTCCAGGGCGGCAGGGAAGTCGACCGGGGGGCTTCCTTCGTGGATCAAGCGCAGGGGCCGACCGACCTTGTGGCTTCCCGCGAGGACCTGCTTCCGGAACTCCTTGGGCGACATCGATCCCAGGTTCGTGGCGACCACCAACCACCCTCCGGGGGCCAGCACCCGAAGACATGCACCCACGAGGCGTCCGAGGTCCTTGGATACCGACCAGGTGCCCGCGTCGGAGTGCGAGTGGCTCGGGGGGTCTGCGACCACAACATCGAACCTCTGGCCCTTTCGTCGCAGCGCATCCAGCGCCTTGAAGGTGTCGTGGGCAGTGAAGGTAAACCGGTCTGGGTCCAGGCCGTTCAGCCGGAAATTGTCCCGCGCACGGTCCAGGTAGTGTTCGGAGAGGTCCACCGTGTGGACATCGCAAGCGCCCCCGAGGGCAGCTGAAACGGAGAACATCCCCGTATACGCGAAGGTGTTCAGCACGCGGCGCCCCCGCCAGTGCGGCTGGAGCCAGGCGCGCAGTCCTCGCATGTCCGAGAACAGCCCGGCATCTCCTCCCTCCCATGGCCGCACACCGACCCGGATGCCCTGCTCCTCGACGATGACGTCCTCCGAAGGACGTCGGCCCGCGATCTGCCCGAGCGGGACCCGGGACCAGTCCTCCCCTTCCCCGCCGCGGGCATGGACCCATGCCGACTCGATGTCCGCCTCTTGCTGGAGTGCCCCGAGAAGGGGCTCGGTCAGCCGGGCCAGACTCGGCGAGTCGAGGCTGATGCTGACCGAGCGTCCATATACGTCAACCCGGATGCCGGGGAGGTCGTCGTTCTCCCCGTGAATCCATCGCCACGCGGTGGTTTCGGGCGGAAGCGGCCGTCGGATCCGGGCCTGCGTGACGCGCTCCTGCAGCAGTGCCACATCGATCGGCCCGTCGTCCCGTCGGAAGCGCCGGACCTCCACTTTGCCCGAGGACCAGATCCCGGTCCCCAGCGTGCGCCCGTCCCGCGTGCAGATCCGGACGACCTTCCCAGGCACCGGTGACCCGGTGCGGGCGATCACCTCTTCGCTGTACACCCAGGGAAACCCCTGGCGCATCCAGCGCTCCGAGTAGCCATTCACGACCACGCCGTATCCGGATGCCGGCCCTTTCCGCGACGAACCTCCACGCCGCCGGGGTCGGTTTCGTTTTGCGGTCATGGCGGTCCTCCTCGACGCACGTTCGCACCTCGGGCGAGGCGGACTGGCCCATGCCGGATCAGGACGACCCGTAGAGACGGCCCGTCAGGTCCTGCAACGAGAGCGACTGGTCCGGGAGGCTGGCAAGCTCCACCAGCCTCCGATTCGTCGCCCGGACATCCCGCACGAGGCCCTGGACCACTGCGTGCTGAAAGCCGATTGCGACGGCGGTCCGGCCGTCCATCAGCTCCTGGAAGGCATCCCGCGGCAACACCGCGCACCGCACGCGGCCGCGAGCAAAGACGCTCGCCCCGCGCGGCCCTCCGTCGAGCGCGGCAAGCGTGCCCAGTGCCGCGCCCCTGCCGAGGGTGGCGAGGCTGACACTCCCACCAGCCGGAAGCGTCCGGGTGACGCGGACTTCGCCTTCCAGGACGATGTAGACACCGCCCAACCGCTCCCCCTGCTGAAGCAGCAGGGCTCCATCCGGGTAGGCCCGCTCATCCATCATTGCTGCGATGGCAGTCAGGGAGCGGGCCGGCATGCCCTTCATCATGGGCACCGCACCCAAGGCAGCAGCGTCCATCAGCGCCCCCCCCGTGCGCACGACTCGAAGACGGCATCCACGCGCTCGTCGGTCTCGCGGATCCGCGCGACGAGCTGACGCCGGACGACGCGGAGGAGCGCCGCCGCAGCGGGATGCCCGCCGTTCACGAGCCCTGTGAGGAACTCACCCCGCATCTGCAGCACTTCGACCGGACCGATGGCGGTCAGGGTGGCGGCCCTCGGGGCCCCATCGATGACGCCCATTTCCCCCACGACCTCTCCCCCCTGGGACTCACCGACCACGACCTCTACGCCAGATGCCGCCCTGCACGTGACGCGAAGCCGGCCATGGAGGACCACATAGAGGTACAGCGACTCCTCGCCCTCCGCGAACAACACGCCGCCCGCTGGCAGATGCAGATTCTCGCAGCCCGCAGCGACCTGCTCCACATCCGCCGCCGCCAGCCCGACGAAGGCCGGGTGACGTGCGATGGCGTCAAAGGCGGTTCCCGCTGCCACTCAGGCGCCCGGCTCACGCACGGCGATGACGCTCGTGCCGGCCACGATCAGTCCGCCGGATGCCACGGGTCGCGGAGCATTCAGCGATACGCGCTCCAGCCGCGTGTCCTGGACCAGGAAGGTTGGACAGCGGGCGTGAAGGGCCACCACCTCCGCCCCGCCCGGCGCTGGCGATACCACGGCCTGTCGGCGCCCGGCCAGGGCGCGATCCAGCGTAAAGCCGCTCTCCCGGGCCCGGGCAGCACGGGCACCGACACACCACTGGATGTTCGCCTGACCCCGACGGTCTGGCAGCGCGAGGCCGGGGTAGTTCGGCTCCCGACCGATCTCGGCTTGCTGTCCGGCGCTCACGCCCAGCCGAGCGAGCCCGTCGGACAGCAGGAGTCCCGCGTATGCCGGGTCGTGGATCTCGCGGAACGAGACCTGGCCGCAGGGCGCATGGATGACATCGCCGGGACTGAGGGACATCGGCCTTCCCGGCACCGCCTGGCGGCCCTCGACGAGCACGCCCGGCGCCATCGCGGTGAAGCCCACGCCCTCGGCAGTGACCGTGACCCGTCCCAACGCCCGCTCACTCCGGTTGACCCACCGCCCGTCGGCGAGCAGGTCATACGAATAGCTGGCCACGACCTCGCTCATGGGGGTCGACGGCAGCGCAAGCCCCGCCATGGCGAGGTCCATCACGGCAGAGGCGCCCACGTCGAGGATGATGGTATCCGACCCTGATGAATGGCTCGGTCGCTGCGTCCCGTGGACGGCCTCGTCGACGGCAGCCGGCGAGCCGATCACGAGACCCCGCCCTGCCGCCTGCCAGGCGTGGCGATCCACCGGCGGGATGTTGTAGGCCACGAGCCACAATGCCGCAGGGTCGACCACGGGAAGCCGATCGACGAAATCATGCAGCGCCTGGCTCCCGGGGATGAACCCCTCGAGCAAGATGATGGGCTGTGGAGGAAGTACGCCCAGGGGGTCGCCCCGCTGGATGCGGACGAGCCGAGACGACCGAACCGCCTCCGCGACGGGCTCGGGCAGCCACGACCGCGACTCCGGCACGGACCGGTAGACCGCCGTCTCCCCGGCGAACCCCTTGAGTGCGAGCCGCCCTACGGGCTCCCAGGCGATCTCCGACTGGTTCATGCAGGCGAAGGTGCCCGGGGCAAACCAGACCTCTGCGTCCGGGCACTTTGCGAGTATCCGTGCAGCCAGGTTGACGGCATCCCCGAATGCGTCGCCATCGATGACCTCCACATCCCCGGTCGCGACGCCGGCCCGGATGCTGAAGCGTCCCTCACGCGTGATGTTCTCGACCAGGACCTGGCAGGCGCGCACTGCGTCCGTCGCGGAGTCGAACAGCGCCATGTAGGAGTCGCCCAGGTTCTTCACGATGCGACCGCCGAATCGCTCGACCACCGGAGCTACGAGCATCTCGTGGCTTGCGATCAGCTCGCGGAGCGCCTCGCGATCGGACCGGCTCACGGTGTTCGTGTAGCCGGTGAGGT
>JAYYRS010000040.1:0-3278 GCA_036126975.1 Myxococcota bacterium | reverse complement strand
GTGGTCCGACGGCACGGCGGCCGGCCACGAGGCGTGGTCTGGCGAGGTCATCGAAGACGACTATGGCACCGCCAACTTCGGACAGGCCGCGGCGTTCCACGATGCCGCCACGGCCCACTGGCACGAGGTCCCGGCAAACTGGGTCTACGCGGCGGTGTGTGAGAGCAGCGGTCGCTGAGGACGCGGAACGTCAGCGCCGTCGCCGCAGGCCCTTCGCCAGCTGCCAGCTGGTCAGCAGTCCGCCGAGGTAGCCGAAAAGGTGCATCTGCCAGGATATGCCGGCGCCGGCGACAACGGGCAGTACACCCCAGAGCATTCCGCCGAAGAGGAACGTGACGAGGGTGGACATGGCGATGGCGCCTGCCCGACGTTCGAACATTCCGCGTCCCATCAGGAACCCAAGAAGACCGAAGATGACTCCGCTGGCGCCGATATGGACGGAGCCCGCCGGCGCGATCAGCCATGTCCCCAGGCCGCCCACCAGGGTGCTCGCGAAGGCAACCACCCAGAAGTCCATCTTCTTGCGAGATGTCGCGAGGAAGCCGAGCACGACAAGCGGGACGGTGTTCGCGACGAGATGCCCCAGCCCACCGTGCAGGAACGGGGCGGCGAAGATGCCGAGAAGCCCATCCATGGTTCGGGGTGCCACCCCGAAGGCGTCGAGCCTCCCGCCGAGCAGGAAGAGGTCGACGAGCTCCAGCGCCCACAACAAGCCGGCGAGCCGGACCACGAGTCGCACCCGTTCCCGGGTCTCCACCACCAGGGTGTCGACCTGCCGGCGCACCGTGCTGCGTCCCGTCATGCCCTCTCCTGTCCCAGTATCTACGGAGGCGCGGCCGGCATGATTGCAGGTGCGTCCGTCTGCTGGCTGCGCCGCGGGCATGCTGCGGTCCCGCTCTGCGGGCTCAACATCGATTCAGCACGTCCTCGAGGTCCTCTGCGTCGACGACCTCCAGCGCGATTCCAAACGAGAAGCCGGCGCGGGCCATTGCCCCCAGGTCGCGCTGCCGACGCGCTGCGCGCTGCGCGGGATCGGGTCGCATGGGGCCCAGGCGTCGTCGGCGCGCGTAGGCCACCGCGCGCATGCGTTCGGCGGCGGGACCGACCTCGAGGTCCAGCGCGGCAATCGCTTCGTGGGCCAGGGCCCCCTCGACCCCTTTTTCGCGCAGCTTGGCCACGATGCCCCGGCGGCTGAGGCCCTTGCGGTGGAGTTCGTCCACCCACGCCCGGGCGAACTTCCGGTCGTCGAGGCTGCCCCGTGAGACGCGATCCTGCACGACCGATTTCGCCCAGGTCCTCCCTTGGCGGCGCTCCTCGCTGGTCCGGGCATGGCGGTCCGCCTTTCGCACCAGGACCTGCTCCAGGCGGCGCGCGCTGGGCCACCACCGCTCCAGGTACCAGGCGGCGTGGTCCTCCAGGAGCGCCCGCGTGAGCGGTGCCCTCGGACGCTCGGGGTCGCGCTTCCGTCCCAACGCGGTGGCTCCTGCAATGGTTCGAGAGACGGACCCGCCTAACGGGGAGCCGTCGTGCATGGGTCCCCGGGGGCGGGCGCTGGTGTGTGCCGGGTCGCAGGGTCCGGCGGAGCCGCTCCGAAGGTGGACTACAGATAGGACAGCCACCACAGGTCCCGACGCCGCCTCTTGAGCCGGTCCCAGGCGTTGCAGAGCGGTGTCAGCCCGCCGAGCACGGCGGCCCATGCCACCAGGACCAGCCAGAGCCGGAGGGGCGCACCCGGAGGGATGCGGGGCGTCCCGAACCAGAGCCACGCTGTCGCATTGCCGGCGGCGTGGGCCAGCGGCAGGTGGAGCAGGTAGAAAAACATCGAGGTGCGCCCGAGCGAGCGGAGCCAGCGACTCCCGGGTCCGTCCATCCGCATCGGTCCCGCGAGCAGCAGCAGACCGAACCCCACGAATACGAGCAGGAAATCCAGCGATGGCGGGTATTTGTCAAGGTGCAGGAGGTCGAGTGCGGTCTGCAGGCCGGACGCCCGCTCCGTCCAGTCACGGGGGTTGCCAAGCCCCGCGACGCGCAGCACCAGCCCGGTGAGGGCCGCTCCCCCGCCGAGCAGGGCGAGCCGCTGCGGCTTCGCTGACACGAACCACTGCGCGCCACCCCAGCCCACCGCTGCGGTCAGGAACCATGGGACGGCGGCATAAGAGGCGCGGATGGTCATCCCGAAAAGCTCGATCTGACCCCGTTGGAGCCAGAATCCGGTGCCGGGGCCATCCCATTCCAGTCCAGGAGCAGCCAGTAGCAGGGTGCCGATGACCCCGAGGAAGACCGCCATCCAGCGGGGCAGGAGCGTCAAGGGGACCAGGAGCAGCATGCTCGCACCAAGTGCCCAGAGGACGCCGAGGTAGTGGAAGGACGGGTCCCAGGACCACGCGAAGCTGACCCAGGTGAGTTCCAGCAGGATCAGCCACAGGCCTCGAGTGGCCAGGAAGCGAAGGGTCTCCGCGGGCTTCTTGTCATGCCGGAGGGCCGCGCTGACTCCCATCAAGAAGACGAAGACGGGTGCGCACAGGTGGGTCGACCACCGCATGAAGAAGAACCCGACGGTGGTGGTGTCCAGGTTCATCGGGTCGGCGCCAGCTGGCGTGAAGAATCCTCGGACGTGGTCGAGCGCCATCAGCACGATCACGAATCCACGGAGCGCATCCAAGGGACCGTGTCGGGGACCACCTTCTGCCACAGGCCCTCCAGGGCATGCCGATGACATCGGGAGTAGACCACGCCGTCCAGGGGGAGTCGCCGCTGCCTGCCGTCCGTGGCGCATGACGGGCTCCGGCGTCGTGCGTGGCGCGGTATCGTGCATGGGTGGCATGGACCTTCACCCGACCGCGCGCGTCCCAGGCCGTCCTGACAAGCGGGATCGTGGCCGTGGGGCTCGCGGGGATGGCCGCGCCCGGCGCGGACGAGGCCTGGGCTGCGTTCGTCCAAGGTGTGCCGGAGTGGTGTCTCGTCGTCGCAGTGCCGACCGCCCTGCATCACACGCTGTACTGGTCGCTGTCGGGCTTCTTCCACCGGGTCGACACCACGAACCGTCCCGCCTGGGTGGCCCGGCGTCGAATCCAGGATGGACGGCCGCGACGCCCACCCCTGCGACGTGTCCTCCGCAATCTCGCCTGGAACCAGCTCCTCATCGCGCCCTTGATGATGGTTGTCATCTGGGGTTGTCTGCGGATGCGGGGATGGGCACCCAGCCGGGAACTGCCGGGAACGCTGGAGGTGGCGTGGCAGCTCATTGCCCTCGCCGGGTTCTCGGAGGTCTATTTCTA
>JAYYRS010000039.1:0-3126 GCA_036126975.1 Myxococcota bacterium | reverse complement strand
GTCAGGGGCGCCGGCGCGCGAGAGCCAGGAGGGCGAGGGCCGGAAGCCCGTACGCCGACGAGCCGGGTTGACTGGTGCATCCGCATCCGCGCGCGCCGGGCCGACCCGCGGTCCTTCCGGATGCGGTGTCCGCACGGCTGTCGCCGCCGGGGTCGGCAGGCTGGCTGCCGTCATCGCCAGGCAGCTCGGGCGGCGTGTGCCCAGGAACGAGCTGGGGGAGCACGGCCGCGGCGGCGGCGGCGCGCGCATCGGAGTCGGCGACGGTCTCGAACGGAAAGCCCATGTGGAGGACGCCGTCACCGATGGCCGCTGCGATCCCGCCGCTGGCGTATCGTGCGATGGGCGACCGAGCCGTCTCGAGCACATCGGGGAACTCGACGGGAAGCATGTCACCGTGGTCCGAACCGAAATCGAGGGCCAGCCCAGCCCAGGGGCCCTCGCCCACGACCTGTGAGGAACCCGCGTCGTCTGCTGCCATTGTCGCGCCGAGGACCTGCGAAGCGAACGCCGCGTCATCCGCATCGCCGCGGTGGTCGAGGTCCCACAGCACCTCGGCCCCGCTGCTCCACAGCGCTCCGCCGGCGTCTCGGTGGGAGCGGATCCACATCTGCTGGCTCTCGCTGTACGCCTCATCCTGTGTGGACTCCTCGCCGGCCGCCCAGACGACTAGCGGCCAGTCTCCGGGGACCAGCGCAGGCAGGGCCTCGTCGCTGGCCGATTCCCAGTACCAGCCGGCGTCGGTGATGGCCGTTCCGTGGGCAACCACCCCGTCGAATCGGTTGACGGCCCTGAGGTCGCCTCGGCGAACCTCACCGACCGCACCGCCGAGGTCGACCCAGGGCAGGAGGCTGGTCTCGAGGCGGTCGAAGGCGGGAACCACGAGCGCGACGGCGCTGCCGTCCGGGGAACGTCGCCCTCCAAGAACCTCGGTCGGAAAGCTGTCGCCTCCGGCGTTGCGGGCGCTGATCCGGACGTAGATGGTGTCGCCCAATGCGACGGGCAGCCGAAGAGAGCGAGACGCCGTCTCGATGCCGTTGGCCCAGCTGCGTCCGTCGGTCGAGGTCTGGACGACCCAGGACGTGGGCGGCCCCCCAAAGGGGGCTCCCGTCGGGCCGTCAGACCATGAGGCCACGAGGGCGCCGTCGCGGTCATGGAGAACGGCTGCTGCCCGGGGCGGCTCGGGCGGGAAGACGGCATTGTCCCCATCTCTCTCCGCAAAGTAGCGGATGATGGCGCGGGTCATTGCCCGGGCTGCGTCTCGCCGAAAGGCGGGGTCCTTGAGGAATTCGACATCTCCTGGGTGGTCATGGAATGCCAGCTCGACCAGAGCGGCCGGCATCTCATCGTTGTGGGCGGGGCTGACCTCGCTGAACGCCGCGGTCCGGTGGCCGCGGCTGGTCCAGTCGCTGTCCCACTGGGCGCGGATGCCTGCGACGAGTTCCTCCTGCAGCAGCTCCCCGAGTTCCCAGGACCCATCAGCCGCGGGGCCGCGAGACCCTTCATAGGTGTAGGTCGATGTGCCGGTGCCGCCCCCAGCGTTGCTGTGCCACGACAGATAGACCGCATCTTCGCCGCTGGGGTGTTCCCACGCCGCCCACCGGGAACGGCTCGAGGGATCGGAGCCGTTGCCGTCGAAGCTGGGGTCGTAGACGGCCGGTGGCGCGCTGTTCCACTGCGTGGCCAGGATGCCCCCGTCTTCCCAGCGGGGACGCCCGGTCGTCTCCCCAGCGCGAAGCACATCTCCGCGACCGCCGCCGATTCGGACGGCGTCTGCCGACAGCATGGCGTCTGGTGCGCTGCTGTCGCCCAGGAGCGTGACCTGCAGCACGCTGGGGCCTGCGGGAAGCTCGAGCGTCTCCAGGTACTGCCAGGTCGCGCCGTGGACCCGCTGATCGAACCGGCGATCGATCACTCCGCCCGGGTGGGTGATCTGGTAGTGGGCGTCGGGCGCATTCCGGCTGTCGCTTGTCCAGGAAACGTAGATGGGCCACTCACCTGCCACGGGGACGTCAACGCTCCAAGTGACGGATGCACCCGGGTCGGCGCGGAACGTGCGCGTGGTGCCAAAGTCGAACGGATCCTCGCCGTAGGCCCACGGCGGCGAATCAACGTAGCCCGGGGCCCCGGCCGCAAATCCGTCGCCCGATTCGCGGTAGCCGGGGTCTCCGTCGTCAACGATGACGATTTCTTCTGTGAGGCCCCTCTCGCGAACGGTGAATACCGCAGCACCCGCGTTCTCGAGAGAGCGGGCGAGGTACTGGTTGGTGCCTTCGGGGTTGTGGAGGTCCTCCACTGTGTCGTACAGGTTTCCGCGCTGGGTCGAGAAACCCCCGAGGGACTCGAAGTACAGCCAGCCATGGCATTGGCTGAGGTAGACCGCCTTTCCCGTGAGGCTGCCCGTCGTCTTGCCGGGATGGTCGACGGGCGACTCGGGTGGCGGTCGGTCCGATGCAGACGCGAGCTTCTTTTCGGGCACCTCCGGCAGCTTCTCGAGGGTCTTCTCGGCGGCGACCACCCGACCATCCGGAAGCCGGACCTCGAGCGCCACGTGCTCGGCCCATACGGGTGCACGACCAGCGGCGTCCTCGAGCAGGAAGTCGTGCTCGTCGTGGGTGATGGGGCCATCCACCACCTCGACCCAGGACTGGGCGAGGGCCATCGGAACGAGCAGCGCGAGCATGGGCGGGCCTCCCTGTGCTACGCCGGCGTATCGGACGGAGGCCGGCGGGTCCCGTGCGAGGAGGTGTCAGGTGGTCCACCATCACGAACTGGTCATCATCGATGGCACGGCATTGCTGTTCCGCGCGTTTTTCGGGGGTGCCACGGGTCGAGACGCGGATGGCGTGGAGATCGGTGCGGTCAGAGCCGTTGCGCGGCGTCTCGTCGACCAGCAGCTTGACCGAGCGGCAACCCACATCGCAGTCATCTACGATGCGGGCCAGAAGACATTTCGAAACCGGCTTTTCCCGTCGTACAAGGCGAACCGTGGTGACCCTCCGCCGGACCTCGTGCCCCAGTTCGGACGCATGCAGCAGGTGAGTGATGCATTGGGCATGCGGACCTTCTCGGTGCCGGGTTTCGAGGCAGACGACCTCGCCGCCACGCTCGCGCGCATGGGTCGGGCAT
>JAYYRS010000038.1:0-8601 GCA_036126975.1 Myxococcota bacterium | reverse complement strand
CAGGGCCCGGCTCAGCGCCGTGCAGTCGGCGACCGTCACGCCGCCGACTTTGTCCACGGCGAGTCGGAGGACCAAGTTCTCTCCCCCACCCGAGATCTGGACCGCGACGAGCTCGAGGTCGAGAAGCTCGACTGTGGGCTCGACAAGGGCGCGAATCCGCGTCCGGAGGGCCTGGCGTTCTGCAAAATCCATCAGGCACCAGGGACAAAAAAAAGGAGGGCCGGACGGCCGCTCCTGCAGGGGACAGGTTCGATGACGGGACCCGTAAGGGCTCCTCGCGCTCCCGTCAAGGCGAGGCCTGGGTCACCAGATCCAGGCGCCGCGAGCAGTGCTGGGCGGCGTTGGCAGCGTGCTGTTCCGCGGCGGTGACCGGGTGGTTCGACTCCTGCACCTCGTACTCCAGAAACAGCGCCACGGCGTCGGCCACAGCGTCACCCTCGGGTGTGCAGGTCCGGTCGCTCCAGTATGCAAGCATCGCCAGGCGCCTCTCTGCCCAGGGGACGATCAGCGGACCATCGCCCTCCAGCGGCCGGCCGTTGGCCCAGAGCTCGTCGAGGCGGTTGGGGAGCTCGGTGCCCACCTTCTGGGTCATCGCCTGCTTGACGATGGCCTCCCGCCACGCCGTGACCTCCAGGTGGGTCGCCGCGACCACCCGTGCTTTCTGGGGCTCGAGCTTCGCATTGCTCACGACCTGTCCGCCGAGTCGGACGCACATGGGCGTGAACGGTGGCAGGCACCACAGGTAGCGGAGTCGACTCGAGCGAGCGGTTTGACCGGGTGGCGCGAAGCGGACCGGGGAGCGCTTGAGCCGGACGAACCCATCATCGAACACGATGACGGTCGGCTTCCATGGGTCGTCAGGGCGATACACCGTCCGGCCGTCCTGTCGGACGCCCGATCGGTATCCCAGCTGTCGGATCTCCCGGTCCAGTTCTGCGCGCCGGGCGGCCACCTGCAGCTCACCGAAGACGACGATCTCGCCGTCAGGATTGCTGGCCTCCTCGGCGTCCTGGCCCCGCTCCACTGCAGTGTCTGCCGCCGTCGCTGCAGGGTCCATCGTGGGCTGCTGGGCGAATGCGGCCCAGGACAGAAGCAGCGCGCCGGTCAGGAACTCAGGCACCGGAGAACTGGATGTCGTCGAACAGGAGGCTGGGGGTTCGCCAGGAACCGTACGCCCAGGTGTCGTCTGCGGCGCAGGCAAACCTGTCCAGAAGGCCGAACAGGTCGCCCGAGACGTTCATTTCGGACAGCGCTCTCACGGGCTTGCCGTCTTCGAGGAGGGCGCCCTGGATGCCGAAGCTGAAGTCGCCGGTCGCCGCGTTCGAGTTGCCACCCAGGAAACCGTCCACCCGGATGACCCGACCCCGGTCCGCTGCCAGTTCCGCTGGGCTGCGCTCTCCCGGAGGGACCACGAGATTCGAGGCTCCACCGGTGGTGCACGGCATGCCCAGGCGCCGGCTGTTGTAGATGCTGAGGAAGAACATCTGGAGGATGCCGTCCGAGATCACCGTGCGGCGCCTCGCCGGCAGGCCGTCCCCATCGTGCGGATGGCTCCCGAGTGCACGGGGAATGAGCGGGTCGTCGATGAGCGTGAAGGCGGCGCTTCCGATCCGCTTGCCCAGCTTGTCCTTGAGGCAGCTGCGGCCTTCGAAGATCGCAGTGCCGGAAAGCGGTCCCATCAGCACCCGCAGCAGCCCGCTCACCACACGCCGGTCCAGCAGCAGCGGGTACCGTCCGCTCTCCATAGGACCGCTGCCGAGCCGAGCGCGACCACGCTGTGCGAGGTCTGCTGCAATGGCATCCGGTGTCGGGATGTCGCTCTGGTGTCGGGCCTGGTAGGAGGTCCATGCCTCAGGGAGCTTGCCGTCCTGGTCTTCAAGGCTCACCGATGCGCCGAGCCCGAAGCTGGTGCTCGCCCAGTGAGAGGCGAAGCCGTGGGAGGTCACGAGTGCACTCTCGGACGCGCCATCCCACCCGAAGGAGGTGATGCTGCGCGTGGCGAGGTCGCTCGTCCGGCGCTGCGCACATTCCTCGAGCCTGCCGACCGCGGACCGTCGGTCGTCCGGGAGTCGTCCGTCCTGCCCGGGGTCGATGGGGTCGAGGTCTACCTCTGCCATGCCCATCTGGCCGAGGTCGGGAAGCGCTCGCGCTGGATCCGGTTCGAGGAAGCGAGTGGCGGCGACCGCTCGCTCGAGGAAGCCCTGCAGTGCATCGGGCCGGAGGTCGCTCGTCGAGTGCGAAGAGTACCGGCCCTCCACCATCAGGGAGACACCCGCAGAAAGGCTGCGCGACTCCTGCGCCTTCTCGACCTTGCCGTCGCGCCGCTGGAGTTCCGTCCAGGAGCCCTTGGACACCCGCGCGGTCGTCTCCTCGGCGCCCAGCTTCGTGGCGATCTCCACGATCCGGCGGGCGGATGCCTCGAGATTGGCGTCCTTCATCCCACACCTCCGACGGTGAGCTTGCTCACCCGCACGGTCGGCATCCCCTGGCTCACCGGCACTCCCTGCCCATCCTTCCCACATGTCCAGCCGCCCTCGTCGATCACGAGGTCGTTCCCGACCATGTCGATCCGGCTCAGGGCCTCTGGGCCGTTCCCGATGATGTTCACGTCCTTCACGGGCCGCGTCAGCTTGCCGTCCTCGATGAGGTAGCCCTGGCGCATGTAGAAGCTGAAGTCACCTGCCCCGATGTTGACCTGGCCGTTGGCGAAGCTCACGCAGTAGAGACCTCGGTCCACCGATTTGATGATCTCCTGGGGATCATGGGGTCCGGCTTCCATGATGGTGGACCGCATGCGGGGGATCGGGGCGGAGCGGAAGTCCTGGCGACGCCCGGAGCCGGTCGGCGACACGCCGTAGTGGCGCGCGCTGATCTCGTCGTACATGTATGAAGACAGCCTGCCGTCCTCGACGAGTACGGTCCGTTCCGTCGGATTCCCTTCATCGTCGATGCCGAGAGCACCTCGTTCATTCGCGAGCGTCCCGTCGTCAACGATCGTGACCTGCTCGCTCGCGATCTTCTTGCCCATCTTGTCTGCGTAGATGCTGGTTCGCTTCCGATTGAAGTCCGCCTCCATCCCGTGGCCGATGGCCTCATGCAGCAGGATGGCGGACGGCCCCGCGGCCAGCACCACAGGCATTTCCCCCGCGGGCGGTTTGTCGGCCTTGAGAAGGAACAGCGTGCGGTCGACGGCCTCCTTGACCATTCGTCCCTGCCGGGAATCGTCGTAGTACTCCAGACCTGCACGGGCCGCGACGTTGTAGGAGCTCGAGTCGGTGACGCCGCCGTCCTCGGCTGTGGCGCGAACCATCGCGAGCGTCATCGGTCGCCAGTCCTGGACGAGTCGTCCGTCTGGCCGGACGACCATCACGACGGTGCTGGCATCGGCGAGGTAGGCCTCGACGCGCTGGACCCGAGGATCCTCAGCGAACGCCGCCTGTTCCCACTGCCGGACCATCTGCACCCGGTGCGCCATCCCCACGCCGTCCCACGGCTGTTGGACTGGGTAGAGGTCGGGGATGGGGCGCGCGATCGGGTTCGCTGCGGTCCGGCCTGGCGTGCCCGAAGCAATCTCCGCGGCCGCGCGCGCTGCGGCGACCAGCGCGGCGGGGCGGAGGTCTTCGGAGTAGGCGTAGCCGACCTGGTCATCAACCACGACGCGCACACCCATTCCGAGGTCTACGTGTGTGTTGACCTGATTCACCTTGTGGTCGGACAGGCTCACGGCGTTCGAAGCGGAGTGCTGGAAGAAGAGGTCGGCATCGTCACCGCCCCTGGACAGGGCCGCATCGAGCACGCGTCGCAGCACCTCGGGCGTCACGCCCATGCGCTCGAAATAGGCTCCGGGCGGGCCGGCGGGGCGGGGAAGGGACATGGGCAACTCGCGGAGACGGGGCCAGCACCATGCGTAGGGCCCGCGGCCCTGCCGGTCAACCCATGGCCATGAGGATGCGGTCACAGGCCGCGCGTGCATTGCGGGCCGAGCGGGCGAGGGCGAGCTGGCATCGTGCCCGGTGGAGATTGTGGGCACCGGCCTCGGGAAAACGGACCCGGTCTTCCTTGAAGTATGTGTTCAGCACTGCATCCCGGCAGAACCGACCGGCCAGCTCGAGGCAGATGCGTTCGGGTCCGGCGGCCAAGGCGGCGCGCTCGGCGCGGGTCAGGGGAGGGGCGGTTTCCATGAAACCCTCCGCGCTGGCTTCAAACAGCGTGACGTCGAAGCGGGCAGCCCCGGGATCGTCCTCCCCGCCGGGGTTGCACCAGCTCCGCCAGGCGTCCCCGAGCTCGCAGGAGATGTCCATCGGCCCCACCGTGTCGAGGTCGAGGAGACATACGACCGCGTCCTGCTCGGGATGAAAGCGGAGGTTGGAGATCTTGAGGTCTCCGTGGCAGGCCCGTTCCGGAAGGCCCAGGTCCCCCTCCCAACTGCGCCACGCCGCCAGGATGCGCTCGCCGAGGGTGCGGGCTGCAGGAGCGAGCGGGTGTCCATCCGCTCCCTCCAGCGCCTGCCGGAGCTCCTCCATGCGGGTTGGCGTGTCGTGGATGTCGCGGCGGGGCGCGATTCTCTGCCGTTCCCAGCCGTGCATCGCTGCGTGGAAGGCTCCCACGCCGCGACCAGCGGCATGGGCGATGGCGGGAGAGCTGACGGTGTGGAGCGTTCGCCCCGGAATGAAATGCTGGAGACGCCAGGACGCGTCCCCGTCCGGCAGGAAGACGTCTCCCGTGCGGGTCGGCAGGAGCCGGGGCGTCACGAGCCCCTTGTCTGCAAGCCGCGCGGTCACGGCATCGATCTCCAGGTTGACCGTTGGGTGGAAAATGGGGTTGAGCCACTGCAGAACGGCGGTGGGCGGGTCGCCGACCATCCAGGTCTCGTTGATGAGGCCCGCATCGGCGGTGTTGCGGGGACGTCCGGGGTGGTCCCAGTGCGCGAGGGCGGCGGCTGGATCGAGCAAAGCGGATGCTCCGTGTCCGAAGGTGGCGGCGAAGGGTACCCCAGGTCGCCACGGCGGGGTTTCGCGGGGGGAGCGGACGGTTATGGCCGGGCCGGAACAGGAGGTTGTTCATGCGTACGCGCGCGCTCGTCTCGCTCTCCCTCGCCGCCGGCCTGGCCTTCTTCGGATGCAAGAAGACGCCTGCGCCGGTGGAGACGCCCATCGCAACACCGCCAGCCCCGGCTCCTCCGCCCGCCGCGGCGCCGGTCCCGCAGCCTGTGGTCGACATGGTCAAGAACTTCCAGCGCGTCTACTTCGACTTCGACAGCGCCTCTCTGTCGGCGGACTCCAAGTCGGCTCTGGCCGAGAATGCCGGCATCATGCAGGCCAACACCGACATCAAGGTGGAGCTCCAGGGCCACGCCGATGAGCGTGGTACGACCGATTACAACCTCGCGCTGGGTCAGCGGCGGGCCGACGCCGTTCGCCGCTACCTCTCGGCCCAGGGAATCGCGGGAAGCCGGGTCACGGTGGTCAGCTACGGGGAGGAGAAGCCGCTCGACAAGACGTCATCCGAGGGCGCGTGGACGAAGAACCGCCGGGCCGAGTTCCGCATCACCTGGGGTGAGGGAGCCAACGGGACCACGAACTGAGCACCCGCAAGACCGCTCAGCAGCCAAGGAACCGGTCCCGCGAGGGGCGCTCTCCGTGGACAACCGTGGCGCGGCCGGTGGCGGAGAGGTGGATCAAGACCCGCCAGGCCACGTCCGGCGAACACTGCGCCGCGGCTGCGAGCGCTTCGGCGGTCCGTGGGGTCTCATCCAGGGCCTGCCGGATGCGCGTGAGAGCGGCGAGCGTCGCGCGCGCGCCGCGCTTTCCGGCCTCCACGCCGGGCTGATGGTAGGCGTTGATGCCGATGCGTTCTGCGTAGAGCCCGACCGCACGCTCGAACAGGGCGATGAGCATGCCGATTGAGTGGGCCGTGGTGTCCGGTACGCGGATGGTGAGGCTCGGTCGACGGGCCTCTTCCAGAGCGGATCGAGTCCCGAGCAGAAAGCCCAGCAGATGGTCCGATGCGTCGTGTCCGCCATCTGCTGGGGAGGCGTTCCCGTGCCGGGTGGTCTCCACGAAGTGCACGAAGGCGTCATCCCGGCCATCCCGGATCTGTTGCATGAAGGCATGCTGGTCGGTCGATCCCTTGTTGCCATAGACGGTGAGGCCTTGATGCACGACCGCACCATCTCGGTCCGTCCGCTTTCCCAGAGACTCCATCACGAGTTGCTGCAGGTACCGCCCCAGCAGCGAGAGCCGATCTCGATACGGCTCGATCACCAGCGCCTTGTCGCCTCTGCCTGCCCCCGCCGCAAACCACGAGCTGGCGAGCCGGGCGGCGGGATTGGTGGCGTATGGCTGTCGCGTGAGTGCGTCCATCGCGGCGGCACCCGCGAGGAGTCCCCGCCAGTCCCATCCGCACAGGGCCATGGGCGCCAGGCCGACTGGACCCGTGATGCTCGTACGACCGCCCACCCAGTCCCAGATGGGCAGTCTCTGCCGCCAACCCGCCGCCGCGTCGTCGAGGCGCGACCCTTCGCCCGTGATGGCGATCCCATGCTGGCCGATGTCCGTGCCGGCGGCGGTGTACCAGGCCTCGGCGGCCAGCATCGCGTTCCTCGTCTCGACGGTGCCACCGCTTTTCGAGACCACCAGGGAGAGGGTGCGGTGGGGATCCAGTCCCCCCAGGATCCGGTGGAAGCCTTCTGGATCGGTGTTGTCGAGAAAGTGCAGACGAGCCGGATCGCCAGGCTGGGACAACGCTGCCCGCAGCAGCTGGGGACCGAGTGCAGAGCCGCCGATTCCGATCAAGAGCACATCGGTATGCGCCCCGAGATCGAGCCGCTGCACGCCGGCCCACGCGTCTTCAACTGCGGCCCGCTGGCCCCGAGTCGGCGCGCGCGCAGGGTCCCGGAGCCAATAGTGGCCGACCTGCCGTCCCTCATCGGGATTGGCCAGTGCCCCGTCCTCGAGCGCCGCGAGCGCCGCGATGGCCGCCGTCCAGCTCGCAGGGTCGTCCTCCGGTGCCCGGGAGAGATCGAGGAGGAAACCCGTCCCCCGGTCGCGCAGGATGCGGTCGTCGAAACCCATGAGTCCTCCCCCTTTTGGTTGGTTCAGTCTTCTCGGTCCAGTTCTGCGATGCCGTTGCGGATCACCGCATGTCCTTCTGCGTCGAAGACCTCGAATCGGTATGACCCTGGCAGGTCCCGCCAGGCGCGGAGCTGGAGTTCCGTGTCGTTGCGGACGGGGCGGGTCCAGCGGACGGCCAGCCGGCGGAGCACGCGGGCGTCACCGAACGCGACTGCACCCAGCAGGGCGGCGCCGCTGAGGGCCATCGTGCAGAGCCCATGGAGAATCACGTCATCAAAGCCCGCGGCGCGGGCGACCGTGGGGTCGAGATGGACAGGGTTCCGATCTTGGCTCGCCTCGGCGTACCGCCGAGACTGGTCAGCCTCGACCCGGAATGTGCGGCACACGTCGGGCGCACGCGTGGGCAGGGGACCAGGCCGGGGCCTCGCACGATGCCCGGTGCCGATGGGAGCGACCTGCTGACCGCGGATGAAGAAGGACGTGCGGGCCTCGACTGCAGGCTGCGCCGCCACGAACCCCCACAGGGTCGCCTCGACGAGCAGCCCTTTCTCCTTCTGCTCTACATGGTCCAGCGTTGCCCGTCGCGTGACGACATCCCAGGGGCGCAGATGGCGATGGACACGCAGGTCATGCTCGCCGTGGAGCAGGTGGAGCATGTCGAGTCCCAGCTCGGGATCCTCCATCAATCTGAACAGCAGGTCCCGGAGGAGCCGGGCGTGGAGCATCGGAGGCGCGATCGCCCCCGGTCCGAAATACACCGGACTCATGTCATTGGTCGCTTCGGCGTAGGCCGTGATGTCCTGGGGTGTCACCACGACCGGGGTGTCCCGGTAGCGCTTCCCGACCGGCATTTCGGTCTGCGGCAGTGCGGTCGGGGCCGGTCCGGCCGCAGCCCCCGGCAGGTCGGCGAGGGCGAAGACCCGGTCGAACTGGAACAGATCTCCGAGATTGTCAACGCGGAGCATCCCCTGCTGGAGCGCTGCGAGCGGTGCGATCGTGCCCCGGAGGACCGGGCGGGCGGCGGGCGCGGACAGGTCCAGGGTCGTATCGGGCGTCCGGTCATCGACGGGCTCGATGTGGGCAACCGGTGCATCGATGACGAGGTCGGCCCGGGGCTCGCCGTCCACGGAGATCCGGAGTCGGGTGCGCCAGCCGACGGCCGCTGCGGGGCGCAGTACCCGCGGCAGGGCGTTGATCAGCGCATCGAGGCTGGTCTCGTCGGCGTCTGGCATGGGACCTCTGAAGCGGGCGGCATCGTATCGCACGGTCGCCCGGTGCTGAGGTGTCGGGACGCTGGCGAAGCGTCCCTTGGGACGGTGTACCGGTGTGGGCCTCGCGAATCGGAGGGTGATGGCCCTGGGCGCCGCACTTCGTCAGCCGGGAGGCAGGGCGCGGATCCGCATGTCGAGCAGCAGCACGCCCAGGTGCCAGCGGTCCGCGGAGACCCTTCGCTGCCAGCGTGTCTCGAGCAGAAGCTGCGCGCACGAATCGGGGCGCCAGTGGAGGTCGGCGACCAGCTTCTGGCGAC
>JAYYRS010000037.1:0-6393 GCA_036126975.1 Myxococcota bacterium | reverse complement strand
CCTCACCTGGGCACGGATCGTGGGTCCTGCGGTCATCGCAGAGGGACAGGCCACGGGGTGGAACGAGCGAGAGCAGTGCGCACGGCTGCGGGGCCATGACCCCGTGCCCGGCGACCGCGCGGTCGTGCTCTACCCCGGCCGCCCCGGCCCCGTCGCCGAGCCGGAAGCCCCGGCCGCTCTCGTCCTCGCATCCCAGGACGGCCCTGAGTACGCCTTCGCCCGGCTACTCCCCGGAGACTCCATCCAGGTCGTCGACGGCATGAAGCGCGGCCGCCGGATGGAGCGCATCGAGTATCGCCGCGGCGACCAGCACCTGACCATTGAACGGACGGGCTCGCTCATCGAGGCCTGCTACGGCCAGCTCGCGGATTAGTCCGGCCGCACGCGGGTGACCGTCGCGTCGACCGACCCAGCATGAAGCCGGACCTCAAGTTCGGCGCCTTCCTGCAGCGCGGTGGGGTCCTTCACCGCCCGTCCCTCGTGCAGGGCGACGGCGTAGCCCCGGCCCAGCACCGCAACCGGCGACAGCGCCTCGAGGCGACCCGCCGCGCCGCGCACCGCGACATGCCGGCGCCGCTGGTCGTGCACCCACGTGCGTCGCAGGTCGCCGGCATGCTGGGCAACCCGCTGCCGCGCATCGGCGATCTGCCGACGGGGATGCCGCAGTACCAGGGTTCCGAGGCGATCCCGACGCTGGGCGAGAAGTCGCGCGACCCCATTGCGCAGACGAAGGTCAAGGTCATCGAGGACCAGCAACAACCCTTCTCTCTCCGGAACGACGAGCTCCGCGGCGTGGCTGGGCGTCGCCGCCCGCGCGTCGGCCACGAGGTCCGCGATCGACACGTCGACTTCATGGCCGACGGCACTCACCACGGGAATGCCTGATGCCGCGATGGCCCGCGCGACGGACTCGTCATTGAACGCCATCAGGTCTTCCTGCGAACCGCCGCCCCGGCCGACGATCAGTACGTCCGCCTTCGCATGCGCGTTCAGCAATGCGATCGCCGCGATGATCTCGCGCGGCGCCTCGCTTCCCTGGACGCGGCTGGCGGCGAGGTAGACCGGTACGCCGGGGAAGCGCCGTCGAAGAACCTTCAGGATGTCGTGCAGGGCCGCACCCGTGGCACTGGTGACGACACCGATTCCCCGGGGGATCGACGGCAGCGGGCGCTTCCGCGACGGGTCGAAGAGGCCCTCTGCGGCCAGCTTGCGCTTGAGCGCCTCGAGCCGCGCCTGGAGGTCACCCGCGCCTGCCCTCGCGAGCGTTCGGACAATCAGGTTGTACCGACCCCGCGGAGCATAGACGTCAAGCGCTCCCGCCACGACGATGCGGTCGCCGACCCGTGGCGGAGCGGGGAGCGTCCGGTTGCGACCCCGGAACATCACGCAGGACAGGACGGCTCCCTCGTCCTTCAGGTCGAAATACCAGTGCCCGGACCGAGCGGCGGTGAAGGACGCCACCTCCCCCTCTACCCGACACGGACCGACGCCCGAGGCGAGGGCTTCGGAGATGGCGCGGGTCAGCTGGCTGACGGTCAGGACGGACTGCATCCCGGGCCCCTATCGCGGCCGGAGCGTGGCGGACGATCGCATCAAGGACCGCGCCGACGCTCACCGCTCCCCGGCCGCACGCCCTGCGGCCTGCCCGCTCAGCACCGCACCGGCGACCATGGTGCTGTCTCGCGGCGCCGCGCCGTATGGCTCCCCAAAGCCCATCAGCTCGCCGGCGACGAACAGCCCAGGTACAGGCGCGCCCGCGGCATCCAGGGCGCGCCCGTCGAGGTCGGCATCCACGCCACCGAGGCTCTTTGCGGGCGTCGGATGGAGCGGAACAGCGATGTACGGGCCCCGCGGAGGCAGGGGTGCCGCGGGCGCAGGCACGGCACCGGGCTCGAATGCGTATCGGGACAGCGCGTCCCCGCGCATCGCCAGCTCCGCCGACAGGGTCGAGAGATCCGGCGCCATGAATCCATGGGCGCGCGCGACGGCCGAGAGGGCGACGGGCGGCCCGTCCAGGGGCATGGCACGCTGCTGCCCGAGCCCCTCCGCTGTGCCAACCAGCCAGGCACGCTGCCCGGGCAGGTCCAGCAGCGCGCGGCCCGCCTCGCCGCGCACCGCCAGCAGCGAATCCTGGCGTCCGCCATCGGTGTCCACCACGACGGCATCCCTGGGCAACTGCGTCACCATCAGGGCGGCCTTGGCGTCGCGCGGGTCCGGGACGGCGTGGGCATAGATCACGGCGAGCGGATTCCGGGCGGCCGCCGCACCAGCAGCGGTGGCCAGAACGATTCCACCGCCGTCCGCATGCCGCGGAGCGCTCCGCAGGAGGATCCCTCCGCCGAGGTCGAGACGCTGCCTCGATTCCTCGATGTCCCCTGCAAAGCCGCCCGTGGCGATCACGACCCTGTCCGCTTCCACCTCTCCGCAGGTACGGGTCTCGACCCGCCAACCGTCGGCGTCTCGAGAGAGTCCATCGACGCGGCAGCCCGTGCGGACGTGCACGCCCGCCGCCGCGGCCCGCGCAGCGAGAGCACCCACCACCGCGGGCCCTCCACCCGCGGGTGCGACGAGTCTCGCGCCCTCTCCGCTCGGGTCGGGCACCGGCGAAAACGTGAGCCGAAGGCCCTCCACCACGTCCGGAACCACCCGTGCGATGTACCGGTCCCGCGCAGCAGATGCTTCACCCGCCGCGGCAGCCCATTCTTCGGCCTCCTCCGCCGTCGGAATCCAGGTGATGCCCGCGGCCCACCGGGCGGCACCTCCCACCTCCGGCGCCGCCTCGAGCAGGGTCACCGCTGCTCCGCCTCGCCCCGCCTCTGCCGCAGCGGCCAGACCTGCCAGCCCACCACCCACGACGACCACGGACGGCGGATCCGTGCAGGCAAGGAGGCCGACCAGCAGTGGAGTCATGGCGCATCGCCGAGGTTGCGGCGCCCCTTCACCGCCATCGCCGAAGGTACCCGCCATCGGTCCCATCGGTCCGGCGCCCAGCCGAAGAGACGCTGGCCCATGTCCCGGTCCGCGTTCCGGACCATGCGTTCGAGTGCATGGACGGAGGCGCCATGGAGCCGGCTGGGCGCCATGGGACCAACGAGCGCTTTTCGCAGCGCGAGCGGCCGATCGTCCGTCGCGGCAGGGACTCCCCGGGTGGCGGATGCCAGCTCCTCGGGGCCGAGCATCACCCGCGAGGGAAGGCTCGCCGGCCGCGCATCCGAGAGCAATGCGGGCGATGCCGCCTTGCGGGTCTCCAGGCCCTCCAGCGTCGGAAGCGGCCCCGTGAAGCCGATCAGCACGGGAAGGTGGGTGCGGGGCGCAAACACGGCCGATGCCGGGTACACCTCCACGAAGCTGGCCAGGAACCGCCGCAGCCCCTCCTCCGAGAGCGTGTCGGGATGGAGCTTCAAGGCAAACATCCCGCCAGGGGTGAGCCGCTGGCGGGTGAGTTCGAAGAACTCGACGGTGCCCAGCGAGACGTACTGCGCGTAGGTCGCGACGTCGCTGTAGATGATGTCGTACCGGGCTCCGTCAGACCGGAGCAGGTGGCGGCCGTCGGCGACGACGTAGCGGGTCCGTTCGCCGTCGAAGAAGGGCACCCCGCCCCATGGCAGGTTCCGCGCGAGTTCGGGCAGGGCCGGGTCGATGTCTACACACGTCAGCTGCTCGATGCCGGTGTCCTGCGCAAAGCCTCGGATGTTGATCCCGGTTCCGAAGGCGATGACGAGGGTCTCTCGCGGTGCAGGATGGAGGATCAGCGGAAGCTCGAGGTCGAGTTGGAGGCCACCCACCCGTTCCCCGTGGGTGTAGACGCTCCCCCCCTCGGGACCGCTCGCCGCCGCAGAGGGGCCTGCCGCCGTCTCCACGAATGCATCGACGGTCTCGTCCGGCGGGATCTGCAGCCCGGCCCAGGGCGGGACGAGGAAGGCGAGTGCGCCGAAGGCAGGGAGCAGGACGAAGACCGGACGCCGGACCAGTGCCGCCGATGTGCCCAGCGCCACGACCCCCAGCAGGACGAGAAGCCGTACGGTGCCGGGACCGGGAGCGGGCAGGAACCCCATCCAGAGCGACACCCCCATGGCCGACAGGATGCCGGCGGATGCGGCCCGCCCGGCACCCCCGCCGAGCCGGGCCCCGCCCCGTTCCCGCGCGATGACGCCGGTCGCAATCGGGAATGCGACACCGGAGGCGACCCCGGGCAGGCCGACGCCGCCGAGCACCAGCGCGAGCCGGTCGATGCTGACCTGCACGCCCGTGGCGTCGAAGATCGCGCCGCTGCCCGGCCCCGGACCGACGAGATGGCCGATCAGCCGCTCCTCCGGGATCACCGGCAGGAGCCCGATGGCGAGGCAGACCGCAGCCCCCGTCAGACCGGCTGCGATGGACAGAGCGGCCCGCTCCCCTCGCCGACGAAGCCGAGGCTCGAGGAATGCCCCGCCGAGCCCGATGCCCACCAGGAAACCGGCCAGCACGATCGGAAAGCACAATGCCCCGGGGTTGGGGCCGGACTGCTCCAGCAGACGGGTCCACCCGATCTCCGCCCCCATGCCGGTTCCGCCAACGACCGCATACGCGAGCGTCGCCTCCCGAAGCGACACCTGTCCGTCCTGGAACCCGGGAATCTGGGGGTCGACCGGCGCACCATCGCGAGCCAGGAGCAGCCCACACAAACCCGCGATGGCCATCAGCCCAGCTGCGGCAAGCAGCGTGCCTTGAAGTCCGAGCACCTCGGCGCCGTAGAGACCTGCGAGGCCCGCGCCCATGGCAGCGCCGAGGGCGTTCATGGCGTACAGCACCCGGACGAGGTCCGCGCGACCCATGAGCCGCGCAAGGGCCGGAAAGGTTGCGCCCGACGCCACTGCGGCGGGGCCCACCAGGATGGCCGTACCGAGCGCGCACCCCAGCAGCGACAGACCCGTTGGCAGGGTGTCCAGCGCTGCCTCGACCACGCCCATGAGCGCCAGGAAGGCCAAGGCCAAGCCCGCCCCGAGTGCCTCGGCCCCTGCATACAGCCAGCCGGCCCGCGCCGCGAAGCGATCGGCGAGCCGGCCGCCGATGGCCGCGCCAAGCGCCATGCCTCCCATGTAGACCGCGACCACGGTCGCCGCCGCCGGCGCCGTCACGCCGAACAGGAGCGACAGGCGGCGGGTGAACACGACCTCCGCACCCACGGCGCCCGCCCCCCCGAGCAGGGCCGCAAGAAGGGCCAGCACGAGCATGCGGTGTCGGGACTCGGACACGGCGGACCTCCCGACCGTCAGTCTGCCAGGGCCGCGGCAAGCTCGGCCAGCCGGGCCCGTCCGTCCCGGAAGACGGGCCAGCCGTCTCCGACGATCACGGCGTCGACATCTGCGAGCCCGGCCAGACGCTCGATGGACGCCCGGGCTGCAGGGAGGTCAGACAGCTTGGGCGTCGGGAGGAGATTCAGGGAGCCGCCGCGCTGGCCCCGGACGAGGTCTCCGCAGACCAGCGTGTGCCCATCAAGCAGAAGCGCGAGCTCGCCGGCCGTCTTCGAGCCCCCCAGCTCCAGCACCCGCAGCCCGGGGACCGGCTCGTCGCCGTCGCGCAGCCACAGGTCGACGGGCGCGGACACCGTCGCCTGCTCCGCGCAGGGTGCCGCCAGCCGGGCACCGGTGTCCGCTGCGAGCGCAACGGCGGCCCGGAGGTGGTCCGAGTTGGTGACCACGATCAGCGCCACGCCACCGAGGGCGTCGAGATGCGCGCGGTCATGGGGTGTGAGGGGCATGGGGTCGACGACCACGTTGCCGCCCGGCCGAAGCCAGAGCGTGCCGTTGAAGTCGACGTTCCGTGCCTCGTCGAAGGCCGACCACCCAAAGAGGTCGGGCCGATGCAGCGATTTCATGGTGCCTCCCGGCGGACCTGTACCCCACCCGGGACGGAATCGCTTCGTACCCGCGCCTCAGTCCTCGACCAGGGACGCCGCCTCCCGGAGTACCCGAGCTCGGACCATCGCGACCGCATCGCCCTGCGAACTCGCGAGATTGGTTTCTTCTCCCGGGTCCTCCACGAGGTCGAACAGCCGGCTGCGTCCAGTGCCGTGCTCCAGCAGGAACTTGATGTTTCCCTCCCTGCCCGCCAGCGCCGCCCGATACCCGAGGAGGAGTCCACCCTCGCTGGTCGATCGCGGCAAGGCGAGCAACGACGCGTAGTCTCGATTCCGCAGTCCCTGGGCGAATCCCATCAGGTCCGCGCCCTCGGAGTCCTCCATCGGGTCGAGCCGACAAAGCGCAAGCAGTGTCGCGGGAATGTCCATCAGCCGGACCTGGAGCGCAATGCGTCGATGCTTCACTCCACGCATCGCGTGGGGGGCCACCAGGAAGGGCACGCGGACCGACTCATCGTAGAGGCCCCCGCCATCGGGATGCTCGCCGAGCGATT
>JAYYRS010000036.1:0-3428 GCA_036126975.1 Myxococcota bacterium | reverse complement strand
GCCTGCAGCGGGAACACCCGCTGCCATTCAATGCTGGTCGCTCCGAGATTCGAGACGAGGCCATCCAGGTCGGCCTCGCACACGCTGTCGACGCTTCCACCACTCGCTTCGGCGACGGCGAGGTAGTCGGTGCCAGGGAGTGCCGTCCCGTTGCGCCCGGAGCATCCCCCTTCGGGACCCACGATGGCGGAGAGCCGAGCGGCCTGGCCCGAGGCGCGTTCCTCGTCCTCAAGCAGAGAGATCGCGGACCACACCGGGTCCTCCCCCAGAAGGGTTTGGCTGTTGTCATTGCCGTCCGAGACGACGATGACGTGGAGCGCGGCGCCGGGTCTCCGGAACCCCTGGTTCGCGCCCGACCGCAGCGGTTCCTCCAATGCCAGGACCATGGCACCGAGCCCGCTGGCAGGCTCCGCGCCCGTGAGGGTGATCCCGGCGGTGTCGAGCAGCGATGCGAGCGCGGAACCGTCGATGGGCGTCATTACCCAGGGGTCGCCACGGAGGACGCCCGGCGCGTCGTCCGGGTCGGTCGTGACCACGCCGACCTGCCACGCAACGCCGGCGGATTCAAGCTCCGTGGCGAAGCCAGGCATGCCTGCGGCGAGGGCGGCATGTTCACCGGCCATGCTTGGTGTGTCGTCGATGACCCACAGCAGGTCGACCCGCGGAAGGGGAGCTTGGGAGAACGTCTCCGTCACCCGCATCGGGTCGGCGACCTCGTCGGCCTTCCGGGACAGGAAGAAGTCGCTGCAGCCGGCGAGCTGCAGGACGATCCCCGCGCGGGCAGAGGCGCGGCATGTGCCCTGGCGGAGTCGCCGTCGCATCCGCTCTCCCCGGATGGATCGGAAATCGGGGGCGCGGATGCGGGTTCCCCCTTCCACCTTTGCATCCCTGGCAGGGCCGGTCAACGCCGGATCAAGAAGGCTTCAGCGCCGATTCCCGTGCTCGCCGGGGATCCACCGCCAGGACTCGATCTCGGTGACGAGCTCGGAGTCGGGTCCAAGACGACGCATCCGGATTCTCCGGAAGCCCCGCTCGTTGTTGAGCCGGTACTCCCGGTGCATGACCATGTATCCACCGGTGAAAGGCGGCATCCCGATGGCTTCCAGCGCGGGACCGCGTCGCATCGGTTCCGGGAGCGGGACGCGCATCATGTAGACGCGGTCTTCGACCACCCGGACCGCGCCTCGTGCGAATCGCAGCTCCGTTCCGTTGTCGCCGGGAAGTTCGACACTCTCCGCGATGGGGCCCAGCTGTTCCGCAGCCTGCCCCCGGACATCGGACCACTGCTTCCCGGCGAGGTGGTTCACGTCTACCCATACGTTTGCAGCCTTCCGATAGAGATCCGGATTGGCGGAGCGTCCATCTCTCGTCGGTGCTTCGGCGTCTTCGGTTCGCTCTGCCGGGGGGGATGCCGAGAGCAGCCGTTCGTCGGGCACGCCTGGCAGGACTGGCTCGCCGCTGGAGCAGGCGAGCAGCAAGGCGGCAAGGAGGGCGGCCGGCGACGTCACGGGCGCAATGATAGCCGTCCGCCGGGGGCAGCGCTGATTGCAGGTCGTCCAGGAGGTTGCCGTGCAAGTCCACGTCCGCCACTTCGCAGTGCTCCGGGAGCGCCGGGGTCTGGACGAAGAATTCGTCGAGATCTTCCCGGGGGAGACAATCGCGGGGCTGTATGGTCGCCTCTTCCCGCCCGGTCCCGAGGGGGCGCTGCCGGTCGCCTTTTCGATGGACCATGCCTATGTGTCGGGCGAGACCGTGCTGGAGGATGGAGCCGAAGTTGCGTTCATCCCCCCGCTGGGAGGGGGCTGAATGCTTGCCATCGTGGATGCGCCTCTCGTCCCGCGAGATGTAGAGGCTGCCGTGGTCTGGCCGGGTGCCGGGGCCGTGCTCACGTTCTCGGGGATCGCACGCGACAACTTCGAGGGACGGCCGGTCCGGGCCCTGGAGTACGAGGCCTATCCGGAACTGGCGCTGCCTGTCCTGCAGCAGATCTCCAACGAAGTGAAGGAGCAGTGGCCGGGCGCCCGCGTCGCGATGGTCCATCGGACAGGCCGACTGGGCATCTCCGAGCCCAGCGTCGTCATCAGTGTTGCGACCCCGCATCGGGCGGCCTGCTATGCGGCATCCCGGTACGCGATCGACGCGCTGAAAGCACGTCTGCCCGTCTGGAAGAAGGAGATCTATGACGACGGAGCAGCGTGGAAGGCGAACGCGGAAGGGACGTCCCTTCCACCCGCTGGACGAGGAGAGCGGTCATGAGCATGGATGGCGGCCCCCGATTCCGACCGAAGCGACCCGAGGACTACTGGAGCCAGGATGTGAACCCGTACATGCTGTCCCATCGCAGCATGGGCCGTCCCGTCGTGACAGCCGAGGAGGCGCAACGGCTCCGGGGTCGCTGGCAGGACGAGTTCGGACGCAGCGCGCCGCTGCACGTCGAGGTTGGCGCCGGCAATGGCTTCCATCTGGCCGGCATGGCTTCCCGGCATCCCGGGCGCAACTGGCTGGGCATCGAGATCCGATTCAAGCGGGTGGTGATGTGTGCGAAGAAGATCGCGAAGGCGGGGGTGTCCGCGAACGCGCGGATCGCACGCTACGACGCCTGGGCGCTGGATGACCTGTTCGCCCCGGGCGAGATCGATTCGCTGTACGTGTTCCATCCGGACCCGTGGTCTCGCCGGAAGCATCGTGAGAAACGACTGATGAGCGGTCCCTGGGCTGGCTGGATCTGCCGGGCAGTGCGACCGGGCGGGCAGATCCGGATCAAGACGGATCATCTGCCCCACATCCATGGCTTCGAGTCCGGCATCAGCGGACTGCCGCTGCGCGTGCTCGACAGGCGCGACGACGTGCGGGCCAATGGCTACCCATGGCCCACCGATGACGACGTCATCACCAACTACGAATCGAAGTTCCACAAGCGCGGAGAGCCGGTCTACGCCCTCCTCGCGGAGCGCTGTGCCGGCGATGCTCCGCCACCTCCGCCGGTCGTGGCCTACTGCCCATCCGCGTCGGGCACTTCTGGAGACTGACCCGGTTCGCCGCGCGAGAGGGTCCGCCCGAGCGCACCGAGCAATCGGCGCACGTCGATCCGGTCCACCGCGAGGAAGAAGACCGCGGTGCTGGCCTGGACGAGGAATATCCACCAGTGCATCGTCAACGCGAAGGCGACCGCAACGGCATCGAGGTTGGCAGTGCCGGCGATGCCCGAGACCCCGAACAGGGCCAGTGCGCCTCGAACGAATGCTTCATAGGTGCCGGCAAAGCCCGGCGCTGCGGGTACCGCCATCCCGAGCATCGTGATGGAGAGGACACCGACGCCCTCTCCGAAGCCGATGAGGCCGCCGATGCCGAATGCTCGGGCAAGCGCGGGGTACATGAGTCCGGTCAGCGCCCAGGTCAGCCCGGTCAGTGCGGTGATGGCTGCGAGG
>JAYYRS010000035.1:0-6974 GCA_036126975.1 Myxococcota bacterium | reverse complement strand
ACATCGACACCTTCGTCCTGTTGAGCGGCGACAGCGACTTCACCCCGCTGGTGCATCGCCTCAAGGAGCTCGACAAGCGCGTCATCGGCATCGGCACCCGCCGCAGCACGAGCCGCCTCCTTGCGGAGAGCGTGGACGAGTTCATCTTCTATGAGTCACTCAAGCGCAAGGACTCCCCCTCTCGGGATGGCCGGGACGGCCGCCCCGAGCGCAAGGCCGACAAGCGCGAAGAGCGCGATGGGATTGAAGAAGATGTCGACACCGCGTCCCGCACCCTGACCCGCGAGGAGGCCTTCACGCTGGTCTCGGAGACCGTCCAGGGCATCCTCCGCGATGACCCGGGAGCGGTGCTCGCTGGACTGGTGAAGCAGTCCATGCAGCGCAAGGAGCCGACCTTCGATGAAACGGAGTATGGCTACTCGGGCTTCGCTCGTTTCCTCGAGGCCGCACGCGACAAGGGCCTGATCGCACTCGCTCGCGACCCACGCGCGGGCGGCTACCGCGTTGACCTGCCGAATGGGAGCGGGGCCGCCCCTGCGGAACCCGGACGCGACACCGGGCGCAAGGCGGACGCGGAGCCGGAGGGCGAGGACGACTCCGATGCGATGCTCGACGGGCATGCGGGCGTGTTGCAGGGCCTTCTGGCCGGGATCGGCCCGCATCCCCTCACCCACTTCATCCGGCACACCGTGGTGCACGAGTTCGTCGATCACGTGACCGAGCGGCAGCGCAGGAAGAAGCGGAACACCCTGATGTATGTCTACGGGGACATCGCCCGTCGGTGCAGGAAGACCGACCCATACGTGCCTCCGCGCTACGTCAAGCACGTGATCAACGGGATCAAGGCCGCCGGTGAACTCCAGCACACCTCGGGTGAGCCGGTCCGTTCGCAGAGCGCGCATTTCATGATCGAGAAGGATTCCGAGGAACTGCTCGATGCGCTGCGGCGACACTACGTCGGCCAGCTGCTTGGGCTCGGGGCCGACCTCACCGACTCCGCGGCCGTCTCCCTCCTCCTGTGGGGCGATGAAGACCACGCGCAGCAGGCCGAGGAGATGGTCGCCTGGATCCAGCACGAGCGGGCCCAGTCGGAGACGGACGCCGGGGAGGAAACGGTCGTCGAAGAGGGCGCGCCGACGTCGGAGGACCCTCCCGAAGCGCCGGCTGCCGACGCCGACGAAGCGCCCGAGAGTGGCAGCGTCGAGGCGGACGCCGAAGAGGAAGCCGAGACGACCGCTCTCGAGCCCGAAGAGGCACCAGCAGAGCCCGAGGAAACGCCGGACGCTGCAGAGGAGTAGCCTCCCAGAACGGCCGAACGCGCCCGACTGCACCGGCCGACCCGGTGCAGGCATCCCCCGCGCGCCGAGCGCGACGCATCGGGTTCAGTCCAGAACCACCTGCCGGACACTCCGGATCGCGTTGTCGTCCCCCGTGATGCGGGTCGCCGCAGCGGCGAGTGCGTCGATCTGTGCGGGCGAGAGCGCCCGGTCGAGGGCGGCGAGGTCGTAGGCAACGCCCAACGAGTCGAAAGCCCGATGCACCGAGCTGAGGTTGCTCGCACCTGCGTCGTAGATGATTTCGTCGATCGCCCGTTTCGTACCCCGCGTGGTCGCATGGGCCACCATCAGCAGGGCGGCCGTGCCGGTCGGGGCCTCGTCGAAACCCAACGTCATCCGCGGCCGGAACACACAGTCCCGGATGCTTCCCCGCTCGCTGAACCGGCCGAACGTGTGTGCGACGCGCGCCGCGATGCGGGGCTGCGCCTCCTGCGTGCTGGCCCCAATGTGCGGCGTGACCGCGATGCGGGGCTCGTCGGCGTAGGGATTGGTCCACGCCGCGTCCCGGCCCCGTGGCTCCGCAGGGTAGACGTCGACTGCCGCCCGCTTGATGCTCCCGGACCGCACGGCCGCGACCAGCTCATCTGCGCCGTGGAGGAACCCGCGAGAGAGGTTGAGGAAGATGCGCGGCGAATGCTCGGGCCGATCCCGCCCCAGCTGCTGGAGCACGTCTCCCCGCAGCAGGCCGCCATTGCTGTTGCCCGCGATGTCGCGCGCGGAGACATGCACGGTGACCGCATCCGAGCCGCGGAACAGGTCTTCGACGCTTGACGCCATCGCCCACCCGAGTTCCCGGCCGAGCTCACAGGACACCTCCCTCGTGTCGAAGAACCGGATCTCCATGCCGAGTGCTTCACATGTGCGCGCGACCGCCCGGCCGATGTTGCCGAGCCCAAGCACGCCGAGGACCTTCCCCTGGACCTCGTAGCGCTCGATGTTGTTCTTCTCCCACGCACCGGTTCTGCAGCTGCCATTCGTCTCGTAGAGGCGGCGAGACAGTGCCACGAGATGGCCAACCACGAGCTCCACCACGCTCCGCCCGTTCGAGACGGGGTCATTGAAGACCACGACGCCATGGTCGGCGCACGCCGACTTGTCCACGGAGTCATCGCCGATGCAGCAAAGCTGTACCGCAAGGAGTTCCGGGCAGGATTCGATGACGCGACGGGTGACCGGTACGCGGGAGCGCTTGAAGATCACCTGGGCGCGCGTCTCCTGCAGCAGCGCGATCAGCTCGTCCTCATCCGGCGCGGCACCCGCCTTGCGATGCACGACGACGCCCAGCGCTTCGAGATGCTTGTCAAGCGTTGCGTGGGGATTTTCGACGACCAGCGCGCGGGCGATCGGTCCCAGGTGGATGCGTGCCATTTCGGCCTCCAAGGCGCCGGGCATAGCGCGCTCGCCACCGGCCGCCACCCGTTGCAGGCGGCTTGGCACCCAACCCGCCACAACCGCGCATCCGCCGCCATGCATGCCGTCGGACGTGCCCGCCAGTTCAGGGGGCGATCGTGAGCTGCCCTGCTTCGGCCGCGCGATAGCCATCCGCCGATCCACCGCCGCCGCAGGTCGTCCCGCCGGCGTCACAGTAGGTCCATGAGGCACCGCCATCTGCGCTCACGCGCCCGCAGAAATCGTAGGAGCCGCCCGAGGCTGGGAGCCGGAACGTTCCGCCGTATTCGTCGTTGGCCAGCGGCGAGAGGCCATCCTTGTCCTCGTTGTAGACGGCACGGGTCCAGGTCCAGCCCCCCGAGACCGGATGGGTGCCATCGGGGCCGACGCCCACGTCCACCACGATGCCCGCCCCTTGACCGATGCCCTCCGTGACGCCCCTCTGGAACACCCAGATATACGTCGGGTCCGACAGGTCGTTCGCGTCGCCGGCCTGGCCGCAGGGGTACTGCAGATGGCAGTAGTCGACCGGCGTGGTCGCGCCGCCTGTACCACCGGCACCGCCCCCGGATCCCGCGCCGCCGTCGCCGCCCGTCCCGCCCGCGCCGGTTCCCGCCTCGCTCCCGGTGTCGTCCGCACCGGTGTCGCCCTCCCCTCGGACGCCGCCGCTGCCTTCATAGGTGAAGCTCGAGAATGCCGTCGCGCCGTCGTCGCGACGCGTCACCGTCACCGCATACACGCCCGCGGCGCTGCCCGGTGTCGTGCAGGCCAGCTCGACCGCGCTCACGACCGTCAGGTCGCGGCAGGGCTCGACGCCGATGACCACCGCCAAATCGTTGATGAACCCGGTTCCGGTCAGCTGGACCGTGGTGCCGCCCGCCGCGGGTCCCGCGGCCGGCATGACCCGTTCCAGCGTCAGCGGACCATGGCCCCCGGCCGGGTCGGCGACCGGAGGCAGAGAACCGACAGCGCCGTCGCAGCCTCCAGCGGGAAGCACCACCAGAAGGGCCGAGAGGATGCGATTCATGAAGCCTCCCACAGGGCCGTCACCGGATCCGGTCACCGCTCTCCGGGTCGAACCGGTACACCTGGCCGAGCTGTACATCTGCCGGCCCCCGGGACGGCGGGGGGCCCTCGACCCGAGCCACCAGTGTCTCGTCGCCGATGCGCAGATGCACGAAGCTCTCGAAGCCCAGTGTCTCCACGACCTCGATCGTGCAGGGATGGACGCCGCCCTGCGCCGGCACGATGTCCGGACCCAGCCGGACCTCGTGCGGCCGCACGCCCACCACCGCATCCGGGTCAAGCCGCTCGAGGAAGCTCATGGCGGGCGACCCGATGAACCCGGCCACGAAACGATTCGCCGGGTCGTCATACAGCTCTGCCGGCGTGCCCACCTGCTGCAGATGGCCGGCATTGAGCACGGCAATCCGGTCGGCCAGCGTCATGGCTTCGACCTGGTCGTGCGTGACGTACACCATGGTGGTCCCCAGTGCCTGGTGCAGCCGCTTGAGCTCGACCCGCATGTGCGCGCGCAGCGCCGCGTCGAGATTCGAGAGGGGCTCGTCGAACAGGAACACCTTGGGGCGACGCACGATCGCCCGGCCCATCGCCACCCGCTGGCGCTGGCCACCCGACATCTCCTTCGGGTACCGGTCGAGGAGCGCTTCGAGTTCGAGCACTGCCGCCGCCTCGTCCACCGCCCGGTCGATCTCGACTTGCGGGTCTTTTCGCAGCTTGAGCGCAAAGCCCATGTTCTCGCGCACCGTCATGTGGGGGTACAGCGCATAGCTCTGGAACACCATGGCGACGTCGCGGTCCCGGGGCGCAACATCATTCACGACGCGGTCCCCGATCCGAAGGGTGCCGCCCGAGATGGTCTCCAGACCCGCAATGCACCGCAGCAAGGTGCTCTTGCCACAGCCGGAGGGGCCGACCAGCACGAGGAACTCACCATCGTTGACGTCGACGTCGACCCGGTGGAGCACCTGGACATCGCCATAGGCCTTGTGGACACCGTCGAAGTGGAGACTTGCCATGGCGCCCTGTTAATCCGATGGCCCACTTTGCGGCAGGGTCAGCCGCCCAGGGCCCCGCTCCCCTCGACCAACCCGGTGGTCCCGACTGCGCCCCGGAACCGCCTGCCGTGCTGTTCCGGCGAAGCCTCGACCTCGACCAGGCATCCATCACCATCGGACACGATGCGGGTCGAATAGCCGGCCAGCAGCAGAGGCCAGACGGGGTCGACAGCTGCAGGCGCCATGCAGACCCCATCGGACCGCCGCGCCGCGCCGGCCAGCTGGGGAAGCAGGCGGAGGAGCTGCGTGTGCTCGGTCTGACGAGCGGCCTCCCTCGCCGTACGCACCCGCGCCGCCCGCACATCGCCCGGCACCTCGCCCGCCACCAGCCGCAGCCGGCGGTCCATGGCGTCCGGCACTGCGCCCGTGGGCACCACCACCGCACCGGTCGGCACATTGATCCGGAGCAGCGCCTTCTCCCCCCCCAGATTCGGCTCGACGGGGAAGGCGAGGAGGAGGTCCGCGCCCTCGTCCGCCCGATCGGCTTCGACGAGCCCGGCAGAGAGCCACGTCTCGTCGTAGACGGCGACGAGGGGGGCCGCGTCCGGTCCGCGCAATCGGATCTCACCGACCAGGGCGTCGCCATCCCGCAGGGTGAAGGCACCCGCCTGCCAGGCTGCCTCGGCCGCATCGAGTCTGGTCCGATTCTCGGTCGAGATGGACTCGAGCTCGGCCGCATCCGGAACACGTTGCTCAAGACGGAGGTGGACGTCGTGCTCGGCGGGACGTGCACCCAGTGGCAGGCGACCGGCCGTCCCCTCGATGCGCAGGGCCGCCTCCCCCTCCCCCACGCCGGTGCGCAGGGGGAAGTACGCCCACACCTCGCCGGGGGCCTCCTCCACGAGGCCTGCACCCACGATTCCTGGCGTCCCGAATCCCGGCCCCCACAGACCGATCTCCGCTCGACCGTCCGAGCAGCCACGGCCCGAGGTCGCCCGCAGCACACCCCGGACATCCGTGCCCGTGAGAGCCCACGCGCCGTCCAGCGGCAGTGGATCCCCTGCGCAGCCGGCCCCGAGGGTTGCCCAGAACCGCACCACCGTCCACCGCATGCCGACTCCTCCGCGTCTGGGACGCTACCATCCGCGCATGCAGCGGCTCAGCGATCGGTACTCCCTGGGCGACCTCATCGGCAAGGGGGGCGTCGGGGAGGTCTACCAGGGCTGGCAGACGGCCCTTGACCGGCCGGTCGCCATCAAGCTGCTCCGGCAGGAGCTCACCCGGAACGCGGCAGCCGTGGCCCGCTTCGAGCGAGAGGCCCGGACGACCAGCCTGCTGCACCACCCCAACGTGGTCACCGTATTCGACGTCGGCACGAAGGATGACGGCCGGCGGTTCGTCGTGATGGAGCTGCTCGGTGGCGAGAGCCTCGCGGACCTCCTTGACCGGCGAGAGCGCCTGCCGGTCGACGAGACCCTTCACATCGCCGGACAGATCGTACGGGGGATGGGCGCAGGCCAGGGCGTCGGGCTGGTTCACCGCGACCTCAAGCCGGACAACCTCTTCGTGCTGGAAGGCATGCACGTCAAGGTCCTCGATTTCGGGCTCGCGGTGTTGACCGAGGGGGAGGAGCCCAGCGAGCCCGTGACGCAGGACCCGACCGAGCCGCCGGACGTGGCGCCGGCCGACGTGGTGGACGCGGCAAAGGACATCGCTGGCGCGCCCCCCCCGGCTGCCCCCACCCCATCGGGTCGACGCACCCCGCGCCCTGCGCGGCTCACACGACCGGGCGCGCTGATGGGGACTCCCCGGTACATGGCTCCCGAGCAGGTGCTGGGCTGGGGCGTCGATCACCGCACAGACCTGTACAGCTTCGGCGTGATCCTCTTCGAGATGCTCACTGGACGGACCCCATTCGAAGGTCCGCGGCCCCGTGACTTCATGCGACAGCACCTCCACACGCCGCCGCCCGGGCTCGGGGACCTCGCGCCCGAGACCCCGAGGCCACTTCAGCGGATCGTGGCACGGCTGCTCGAAAAGAGTCCAACAGACCGGTTCCCCGACTGGTCCTCGCTCGCGGAGGCGCTCCGGCGACTGGAGGAAGGGCAGGCGGTCCGGACGGCGACCCGCGGAACCGGCAGCCGGCCCGCGAGCGCCCCGCGCGAGCCGTACCGGTTCCTCAATCCCTTCACTGCGGCGACCGGACGGATCTTCTTCGGTCGAGACCGTG
>JAYYRS010000034.1:0-4228 GCA_036126975.1 Myxococcota bacterium | reverse complement strand
CGGATGCATGGCTCTGGGTGGGCGACCTGAAGGCCAGCCACGGCGTGGTGTCCCGCACCGACGCGGCCGAGCTCATCGACCTCGGCGACGGCGCGCTGCTGCTCCAGTTCACGAAGCAGGCGCAGTTCAACGCCCTCGAGGAGGGCATGTTCACGGCCTACTCCGAGGCGCTGGACCGCTGCGAAGCGGGCGAATTCACAGCGCTGGTGGTCGGATCCCAGCCGCACTTCGCTGGACAGTTCCGCCCGAGCGTTGGCCCATCCGGCCAGGCGTTCTGTGCGGGAGCCAACCTGATGATGGTGGGCATGGCGGCGATGCAAGGGCAGTGGGACACGGTCGAGGCCCAGATCAGGGGCATGCAGGACCTCCTCCAGCGCGCGCGGTACTGCTCCGTCCCCGTCGTCACGGCGCCCTATGCCTTGACGCTCGGAGGCGGGCTTGAGGTCGCCATGCAATCGGACGCCACGGTCGCTGCAGGGGAGGTCTACATGGGCCTTGTCGAGGCGGGCATGGGTCTGCTCCCCGCCGGCGGCGGCTGCAAGGAGATGCTCCGTCGACACCTGGGGCACGTTCCCGAGGCCGTGACGTACGACACCAATCCGTTCGTCCAGGCCGCGTTCATGAACATTGGCCTCGCCAAGGTGTCGACGTCGGCTGCCGAGGCGCGGGAGATGCTGTATCTCCGGCCCGGCGACCGCATCGTCATGGATGCCGACCGGCTCATCCACGATGCCAAGACCCTCGCCCTCGGACTCGCTTCCGGCGGCTACGTCGCGCCCGCCCCCACGACCTTCAAGGTCCCCGGGGCCAGCGGCCGCGCCACCATCGAGCTGCGGTTGCATGACCTCCAGTCGGGTGGCTTTGCCTCGGAACACGATGCCGTCGTCGCGCGCAAGGTCGCGCACGTCCTGACCGGTGGCGACGTGCCATCGAACACCCGCGTCGACGAGCAGCACATCCTCGACCTTGAGCGCGAGGGCTTCTTGAGCCTGCTCGGCACCGAGAAGACCCAGGCCCGCATCATGCACTTCATCCAGACCGGCAAGGTCCTGCGGAACTGAATGCACCACCCGAACCAGGAGAGGGAATCATGAGCAAGAACCCCCGTGATCCCGTCGTCGTTGCCGCGGTCCGCACCCCCGGCACCAAGGCCCGCAAGGGTGGACTCAAGGACACCCGGCCCGACGATCTGATGATCGCTGCCATCGAGGGCCTCGTCGCACGCGTGCCCGGCTTCGACACCGCGCTGGTCGAGGACGTCGTCATCGGTACGGCCACACCTGAAGGCGAGCAGGGCATGAACATCGCTCGGATCGCCGCGCTCGGTGCCGGCCTCCCCGAGTCCGCTCCCGCGATGACCATCAATCGCTTCTGCAGCAGCGGCCTTCAGTCTCTCGCCCAGGCGGGCGCCGCCATCCAGGCCGGATGGTACGACGTCGCCATCACTGGCGGTGTGGAGTCCATGACCATGCTGGGGATGGGCGGAGACCGCCCCTCCGCGAACCCCCGGCTGATGGCGGAGCGGCCCGAGATCTATGTGACCATGGGAATGACGTCGGAGAATGTCGCCAAGCGGTTCAACGTCAGCCGCTCCGAGCAGGACGCGTTCGCGGTCACCTCCCACCAGAAGGCCGCCCGGGCCATCGCAGCAGGCAAGTTTGCCGATGAGATCGTGCCGGTCAGCACCCGCGTCTTCGACGGCAGCGCATGGAGCGATGTCGTCGTCGACATCGACGATGGTGTTCGTCCGGACTCGAGCGTCGAGGGGCTCGCCAAGCTCCGGCCCGTGTTTGCAAAAGACGGCACCACGACTGCCGGCAACGCGTCCCAGGTCACCGATGGCGCCGCGGCCACGTTGATCATGGCTCGCGAGACCGCGGAGAAACTGGCGCTGCCGATCCTCGGTGTCCTCCGCTCCTACAAGGTGGTCGGCGTCGATCCGGAGATCATGGGCATCGGCCCCAAGGACGCCATCCCCGCCGCCGTGGCCAAGGCCGGCCTCGACATCGGGGACATCGACCTCTTCGAGATCAATGAAGCATTCGCTTCCCAGGCGGTCTACTGCACCCGAGAGCTCGGATTGGACATGGACAAGGTCAACGTCAACGGCGGTGCCATCGCCCTGGGCCATCCGCTCGGCTGCACCGGTGCGAAGCTCACCGCGACCCTGCTGCATGAGATGAAACGACGGGATGCCCGCTACGGCGTCGTCTCGATGTGCATCGGCGGCGGCATGGGGGCGGCCGCCGTCTTTGAACGCGAAGCCTGAGCCCACGCCCGCCCGCTGCCGGCGCCCCCGGCAGGTGGGGCGGCACGCCCCACCCCGCCCGAGCCCGTGGTCTCAGTCCGCCCAGACCTTGATGGACACCGCATAGAGGCCCTCGGTCCAGCTCCCGTCTTCGTTGAGCAGCGGTGCAGAGCCGACAAGCTCCGGCTCGAGCGCGCCGAGCGAGAGCCCGCCCTCGGTGGCGAGCCCGCCAAGGAGGTCCGCAAGGTCGAAGTCCAGCAGCGAGCCGGCAAGCAGCCCGAGCGTGGTCCCCAGGTAGTCGCCGAGCCCCGCGACGACCGCTGCCTCGTCGTCCACGGTCGCGCCGTATTCCAGGATCTTCCCTTCAGGCACGATGAGGTCGAGCCCGAGCTTTGACCCGTCCTCGATCTTCAACCCGAGCTCCACCGCCAGTGACGCCTTCAACCAGGTCGTGCATTCCCCCCCCTGCTCGATGCCGGTGTCGATCACGAAGTCCGGAAGGTAGATCGTCCCCAAGGCGTCGGTGCCTTCCTGCATCCGCGCGACATACGCCGTCCCCGGGTCGAGGCTGAGGCACCAGCCGTCGCCGGACGGCGCCTGGTCTCCGCCCGGCAGCTGGGTGATCCCCGCACCGATGATGCTGCCGAACGAACCCCCGAGGTCGAGCCCTGCGGTGAGGTAGGGCAGCAGCGCATCCGCCATCACGATCTGCAGGATGCCTTCATGTACGGCCAGTGTCGCTTGCGCGCCCGAGGAGTACGGAGCGCCGAGGCCCGGGATGGCAAGGTCCAGCGGCTCGGTCGGCGCCGGCTCGCCGATCCCAAGCCCGAGCTCGGCGCCGAGTCCATCGACCTCCGTCACGATCCGGGCGAGGCTCGCCTCGAGTGGCGTGCCAAGCAGGTCGAACTCGAACTCGAACGGCCCGCCGAGCTGGATGGTCCCGACTTCGTCGAGCAGGAAATCGAGCAGCAGCTCACCAAGCGGCTCGACGATCCAGTCGTTGATGGTTCCCACCACGAGGTCGAAGAGCCAGCCCTGCAGGAAGCCGAGTTCGAAGATCGGGTCTCCGAGGTCGATGACCGCGTCCGAGAGCGTCAGGTAGATCAGTCCGTCCTCGTCAAGTTCCGGGATGAGCATCCCGCCGACGGCCACCTGCTCGTATCCGACCACGAACGTCTCCTGGAGACCAAGGAACGGGACTTCGATGTCGTAGTTGAGAGTCAGGTTGTTGAGGGTGAAGACCGCCTCCAGACCCTCATCCGTGCTTTCCATCTCCACCACGGTCGGGTCGTGCAGCAGACCCACGGGCGTGAACGAGAACCGGGCGTCGGAGTACCCCGGCAGCACCGCGTTGATCTGATCCGCCCAGCCGAGCCCGTCGATGACCGACCCGACCGCTTCCCCCAGCTTCGTGAGCCCGGCCGGGAGGAGCCGGCCCGTGACGCCCCCCGGCCACGTCTGCAGGGGGTCGTTTCCGCGGAAGACCGGCACGCGCTCCGCGACCTGCTGCCCATCCAGCGATGCCTCCACGTCCACGATCCGGTACGCGTGATCCACCGGCAGGCTCACCTCGAAGGAGCCGTCCTTCGCCGGTCGGACCCGCTGACCCTCCACCAGAAGGGTTGCGACCACGGGTGAGACCCTGCCAGACACGGTGATGGCGTCGCTTCCCATGTACTCGCCGTAGGTCGGCGAGGTCAGCTCCAGCGTCAGCGTATCGGCCAGCCGGGAGGGCGTGAACAGGTAGTCGTTGTTGCAGCCGGTCAGGGCGGACAGAGCGAGGAGCGACGCGGACGCGCGCATGGCGATCTCCAGCAGACGGGGACCCGTAGTGTGCCTGCTTTTCGAAGGCAGATCCAGTGCCAGTGGCGCTTCGTCATGGGTTACCGGCCCCCATGACCCCCCTCGACAAGCTCCTTCGCACCGTGGACCGGCTGCGCGACCCGGGGGGATGTCCCTGGGATGCGGACCAGACGCTCG
>JAYYRS010000033.1:0-2857 GCA_036126975.1 Myxococcota bacterium | reverse complement strand
CGTCAGCACGTAGTCTCCGATGCTGAAGGCCTCGTCGACGAGGTGGTCCCGGACACGCGTATCGATCCCCTCGTAATGACCGCACAGGAAGATGAGGTGGGGCATCTCTGCGAGCCGCCGAGCATCCGCCTGCCGGAACCGCCGGCCAGCGGGGTCCATCAGCAGGACATGGCTCTCAGGCTTCTGCACGGCCCTCAGTGCGGCATGCACCACATCGATGCGCATCACCATTCCACTGCCGCCGCCGTACGGGGTGTCGTCGACCTGTCGGTGCCGGCCATGGCCATGCAGGCGGATGTCGTGGAGGCCCACCTGCAGCAGGCCCTGTTCCTGCGCGCGGCCGAGGATGCTCTGGCCCAGCGGAGGCCCGCACATCCCCGGGAACAGGGTGAGGATGTCGACCCGCAGAGGCCTCATTCTCCAGCCCCGCCATCGCACACGACGATTCGGTCGCCAGGCATGACCCGAAGGATCTCCTCCTGCATGGCCGGAATGTAGTGCGTCTCCCTGCGCCCTCGCACCTCCCACACGTCGACCTCACCGGTCGTGTGAATGGCGACGAGGCTCCCCAGCAGACCGCCGGACTCTTCGTGAACGGGCAACCCCAGAAGCTGGTGGTGATAGAAGGTTCCAGGCGCCACGTTCGGCAGCGCAGCCTTGGCCACCACCAGTTCATGACCCGTCAGGGCACGCGCAGCTTCTGGGTCCGATACGCCCTCCAGCCGGCCGAGGACGCGTTTGCCCGCCCCGTCCCGTACCGACAGTGCCACCGTCGTGCGCTCCCCCTGCGGCCCGACGAGCACGACCCTCCCCAACGACCACAGCAGGCGGCTGGCGGGGTTGTACAGGAACAACCGCACCTCTCCGCGCACGCCGAAGACGCCGGACACGTAGCCAAGCCGGACTTCATCGGGCCGGAACCGCTGCCGGTCCGGCAGGGTCCGGACCGTCAACCTCTACTCCGAGTCACCGGACTCGATGAGCTCGAGTACGGGCTTGCGGTCTCCACCGGCGATCGCGAGGACCTGCTGGATGTCTCGGAGCCGCAGACCGTTGTCCCCACGCACGGCGGCTTCGTCCGCCGCATTCACGCGGAGCTCCAGCATCACCGACGCGGTTCCCTCGACCACTTCTACGCTCACGTCGTCGGGGTGGTCGACGAGGGGCTTCACGATGTACTCGACGAGTTCCTGCACCGGACTACTCGGCGACCGCGGCGCCCGACCGGGCCCGCTGGATCAGGTGTCCGACGGTGTCGGAGGGCGAGGCGCCGACGCCAAGCCAGTAGTCGACGCGCTCAAGGTCGACCCGGAGGTCAGCCGGCTCCGTCATGGGGTTGTAGTAGCCCAGGACCTCGATGTTCCGGCCGTCCCGCGGGGAGCGAGAATCAGCGGCGACGATGCGGTAGAAGGGGCGCTTCTTGCGGCCCATGCGGGTAAGCCGGAGGCGAACCATGGCGAGACTCCAGAAATGCAGCTGTGGGGCGTCCCAACAAACCGGGGACGCGGCCCAGCCGCTTATTCGGATTGCGCTGGCCCGTCAACGTCGTCACTACGCTGGCATGGGCTGGCACGTCGGACACCATGCGCTCGGGCGGCCATGGTGTCCCCGCGGGACGGCGACGATCCGATGCCGGCAACGCGGACATGACTTCCGGCCACGTCCGTAGACGCGCGGACGGACCGTCGCGCCCCTGCCACCAAGGGCCACCCGCCCATGCAGCAACGCAGCATTCGCCTTGTACAGCCGGACCCAGCTGGCGGTATCCAGATGCGCCGCAGGCGTATGCGGATGCAGACGGATCTCAAACAATGCTTCGTGCGCCGCGATGTTGCCGATGCCACAGGCGACCCGCTGGTCCAGCAGCACCTCGAGCACCGTGCGCTGCCCCGCGTACGCGACGGCGCGCGCCGCCGCCGCAGCTGCCGGGCAGGGTCGGTCGAGGATGTCGGGGCCGAGGGCCGCCAGTGACCGCCCGGCCATGACCGCCTTCCAGGACCCTACCTCCAGCTGGGCAGGAGCACGACAGACCATCACGTCCGACGCCGTCTCCAGGATGATCCTGGTTCGCGAGCCGGGACGGCGCCAGCGCGGCCCGGGGGTGTACCGGTGCCAGCTGCCCTCCATGCCGAGATGCGTGCGAATGCCGAGCGCCGGGGCGGGACCGTCGATGCGGAGGAGCAGATGCTTTCCGATTGGACGCACCTCGCCCACGGCCGCCCCATCCAGCACCCGGGGGGCTCGACCCAGGATCCTCCCATGGACCAGTGCACGGCCGATGAGCTTGCGGCCAAGGACCGTCGCGACCGCGCGAATGGCGTCCCCTTCTGGCATGTCAGAGCGGGGGCACGAGGCGGAGGTTGCCCGCATCGGACCCGAAGCCTGCAGCAACCAGCGCGTCGTGCCAAGGGCTGTCGGCCGGCGGCCCACCATCCACCCGCTTGATCGTGGCCGCGGACCGGCGAGCGCGCAGAAGCACCCCGCGAAGCGCATCGACAGCGGACTGCAGGACCGCAGGGTCGCGCGCCACGGGGAACACGTGCAGGCTCCGCCCCCCTTTGCCAAGCGCGAGAACGGGCTGGCCGTCGACCAGCGCCACACGTGCCCCGGATTCCCGGCGGGGCGATGGCGGATCTCCCGCGCGCGCGGGCCACGGCGCTGCGGCGCCCCACGCCAGCGCGGGATCCGTTCCCGCGAGCACAAGCGCCGGTCCCGGCTCGTCCCGCCAGCCCCGCAGTCGGTCCACCGCCCCCGGGACGGCAAACTGCGCCCCGCCGAGGCCCGCCACGAACCAACCCCTGCGGACCTGACCGGCCTCTTCCATCGAACGGAGCACTTCGTACAGCGCCGAGAATCC
>JAYYRS010000032.1:0-5733 GCA_036126975.1 Myxococcota bacterium | reverse complement strand
GGGCGATCTCGGGCAGGAAGCGCAGGTTGCCCGGTCCGGGTTCACGGGCCTCGAAGCTGGGCGAGCCGATGCTCTCGATGTCCTCAATCCGATGACCCAGTCTCCGGATCGCGGGGACCAGCCCTGCGACGTGGAGGGCGCTGGGACCCATGTCCGTGCCCCTGCGGCCGGCGCCGAGGTCAAGGTGAACATTTGTGAGGGCGATGTCCATGGGCAAAGGCTAACGCGGGTCGGTGGCAGAACGGTCGCTCGGGGAGAGCGCCTCGCAGTACAGCGTACGCGTCGCCCCGACCTCCATGCGGTCCCACCACCGCCCTGTCGTGCGACGCGTCTCGCCGTCGGTGAAGCGCGTGTCGTGGAAGACGATCCGTACGGCACGGGGGGCCGGCGGGAGGGCGCCGGGGAAGAACGGTTGCACCCGGGATGGTGCATGGCAGAGGCCCTCGACGAGGCGCACCACGTAGCGCGGCGTGCTCTGCTCCCACCGCAGCGCGTAGAACCACAGCTGGAAGTCCAGCCGCGGCTGGTGCGGAGCGACCAGCGGCGGGGGGCGTTCCAGAGGCCCGGGCTTGTATCGAAGCGGATGCGCCGTCCAGCTCCGACCGTCGTCGCTGGTCTGGAACTCGGGTTCAATGCGCTCGGTCGTGACACTTCCGAAGAGATGGTAGACATTGGCGATCCGCCAGGCAGCCGCGGCGCGGCGGAGGGCGGGCGCCGCATCGACTTCGGCGAACCGTGCGAGGCCATTCAGCGCCGAGAGTGCGAACCAGGCCATGACCGTGAGCGCCATCAGCTTTCCGGTCGCGGGGGCCCGGAAGGCCGGCTGCGGACGGCGCAGCACACGCAGGGCCGCCATCGCGTGGCGCTCCTCGAGCAGGAAGACCAGCAATGCGCCCGTGAGTGGCACGAAGAAGCCGTAGTTGGCGGTAGCGAAGTCCACGATCAGGAATGTGCCGAACACCGAAAACGCGAGCGTGCGAAGTCGGCGACCGCCGAACATCGTCGCGGGCACGGCAAGCTCGAACGCGAGCGCCCACCAGCTCTCCAGCGCATGCCACCATTGCGGAAGGTGATGAAACACGGACGCGAGGGGCGTCGGCAGTGGGGCGGTCTGGTAGTACAGGGCCATGGCGCTGCCGTCGTGCCAGTCGCCACGCGGGGACGTCCACTTGGCCAGACCGCTCTGGAAGAAGACCTTGAAGAGCAGCAGGCGCATCGCCAGATGGCCGAGTGGGAAGGGCCGGTCGCGGGGAAGAAGCGCGGCCAGGAATCCAGCCTCGACGAGAAGGTTGTCCCATTGGAAGGACAGAAAGGTCGGCGCGGCGTTGGCGTAGCCCAGATACAGCAGGGCGGACAGCGGAAGCAGCACACGCGGAATGAGCCCGCCAGCGGCCGCAATCGAGAGCAGTCCGCCAGCCACGCAGCCGGCGAGGAGGAGAGGCTCCGTGGCGCCGAACCTGAACGGGCTCGGGACATCGAGAATGCCCACGTCGGTGCGGGTCGCGAGCCGTGCGAAGTGGTCGACAGCGGGCTCCAGACCTTCGGGACCGATCAGGGGAACGACCTGGACACCGAGGGAGGTCCACGCGACCAGGAAGTGAAGCGCAAGGAGAGCGTGGAAGATGCGCACGACCGCGGGGCCGGAGCCCTCGAGGGCGCCGCCGTCCGGATTCGACCTCGGTACCCACCTCGGCATGCGGACCAGCGTAGTGGGTCCCCCCTTAGCGTGGGTTCCGGCTGGCAGACCGACCCACCACATCGCCGGCGGCGAGCCCAGCACGGACCCGCGGTGGCGGACGATCCGGCCCATCGGCCTCGGCGCGGATCACATCCGCCGGCCACGGTCTGGTGGATCCGACTCCGGCCCCGTTGGCGCCCGGCCCGGTCGGGTCGCGCGGGAGCCGGCTTCTGGACGAGGGATCCTCGAGCGGGACGACCCGGACCTCACCGGTGTCCGGGGACACCGCGACCACACGATGGGCACCCGTGTCCGCAACGAGGAGGAACCGGCCCGCCCGGGTGATGCCTCCGGGTTCGGAGAGGCCGGTCGCGAGGGTGGTCGTGGCGCCTCGGGCGAGGTCGACCCGCTTGATCTTCCCGTTGTAGGTGTCGGCGACCCACACCGCTCCATCGGCTGCGGTGATGCACAAGGGATGCTGCATGCGTACGTCTGCGCCTTCGCCATCCGCATCGCCGAAGTCGAACAGGCCTGCGCCCACGAGCGTCCCGACCCGGCGGCTCTGCAGGTCGAGGAAGCGGATGCTCGAGACCTCACTGTCGGCGAAGAACAGGTATCGCCCGAAGAGGCAGAGGCCCGACGGCTGGGCGAGGGCCGCGTCACCTGCGGCGCCGTCGACGTGATCTTCGCGGCCGCTGCCGGCCACCGCGCCGAGACGGTCGTTGCTTGGCAGAAGTGCGAAGAGCTGGTGCATCCCTGCCATGGCGATGAACACCATGTCCTCGCCAGGACGAGAGGCTCCGTGCTCAAGGCCGGCCACCGCCACGTCCCAGGGACTGCGCAGGGGGGTGCCGAGCGGGCGCCCATTTCCGGGCTCGCCCCGACCGAGCCGGCCCGTACCGGCCACCGTCCGGCTCCGGCCGGTCTCGCGGGCCACGTGGCGGTTGGCATGGTTCCCCGTATCGGCGATGTAGAGCTCGTTGCCGGTACGGTCGGTGCCCTGTGGAGAGTGGAGCCGCGCCGCTTCTGCTCCCCCGTCCGCGAATCCCGGCACGCCGGTGCCGAACCGTCGCAGGACCTGCCCGATCGGCCATCCATCAGGACCTCGTGCCAGTGCGACCTCGAGCACGCGGTGGTTGCCGGTGTCCGAAACGTAGAGCCGTCCGTCACCGCCGAGCGGGTCGGCTCCCTGCTCCTGCATGGCCGCGGGCGGCCAGACGCTGACCTTGCCCGGGAAACGGAGGGCGGGGCCGGCGGCAGGTGATGGCGCCGGATGCGCGGTCGCGCCGGGCCGGACGGCGAGCGTGTCGGCTGTGCGGCCCTCGTCAAGGAGGCGCTGGACGACCCGCCCGAGCGTGTCCCGGTCGACCTCTCCGGACTGCCGCCATGCGATCCGGCCCTCGGAGTCCAGCACCACCACCGTGGGCCACGCCTGGACGGCGTACTCCGCCCACAGGCTGTGCGCGGGATCGAGCACGACGGGATGCCGGACACCGTGGCGCTCGATGGCTCGCTCCACCATCTCCCGCTCCTTCTCGGCGGGGAACTTCGCGGAGTGGACGCCGATCACCTGGACGGGCGCATCGATGAAGCGGGATTCGATGGCGTCCAGCTCCGGGAGCAGGTGCAGGCAGTTCACGCAGCACGAGGTCCAGAAGTCCAGCACCACGATCTGCCCCCGCAGGTCCTCGGGTCCGATGGGGACTGCGATGTTGGTCCATGCTTCGGGCTCGGCAGGAAGCGCGGGGGCCCGGTCGCGCCCTGCACCGATGCGGCGCGCGGGCTGGTCGGCGTCGAGCTGGCGCGCGAGAGCCTCGGGTGTGCGCACCGGGATGCGACAGCTGGTGCCTTCGCAGAGGTAGGCCGTCGGGACATCCCCACCCCCCTTGCCGGCCAGCCACGGCAGCAGCGGAATGGACGCGTCGAGCTCCGTTGGTGGTACGACCGCAACGGCGAGCAGCGGGCGGTGTCGACGGCGTGCCTCCGCGAGGAGGGCGAGCGTCCGGGGGTCATCCCGCTCACCGATGATGGCCAGCTCCTGGGTTCGTCCCGTCCGCCATGCCGCGGCGATGGCCTCAGGGCCAAGGGCACGCGGTGCGCGGTCGACGAGCGGCATGTACTGGCGCACGATGCGGTCCGCATATGCGCCGAGTTCCTCGCGGCCGGAGAGCACGGCGAGGCGTGCAAACGCGAGCGCCGCCAGGCCGTTTGCAGAGGGCTCTGCTCCCCCCAGCATCCGCTTGGACCGGCTGACCAGCGTCTCGGCATCGTGCCCCGTGTAGAAGAGGCCGCCCCCCTCGTCATCCCAGAACAGCGCGATGGTCCGGGTCGCGAGCCCGTTCGCCTCCTGCAGCCAGAAGGGGTCCGTCGTCGCATCGAACAGGTCAAGCAGTGCGATCGTGAGCGCTGCATGGTCGTCGGCGAAGGCCGGTACGTGTGCGCGCCCGTCCTTCCAGGTCCGCTGGAGACGACCGTCCACCACCATCTCCTGAAGCATGAACTCGGTCGCCCGCTCTGCCGCTTCGATGTAGCGGTCCTCGTCGAGTGCGGCGCCAGCCCGTGCGAGGGCGCTCACCATGAGTGCGTTCCAGGCGGTGATGACCTTGTCGTCGCGTCCCGGCCAGGTGCGCTGGTCCCGCCAGGCCTTCAGAGCCGGAAAGCAGCGGTCCAGCAGGGCCTGCTGCTCGGGGGCGAGATCGTCCCGTGCCACCTCGAGCCGCAGGACGCTGGTTCCATGCTCGAAGGTCCCGGCGTCCGTGATCTCGCAGAGGGCAGCCAGCGCGAGGCCGTCCACCACGCCGAGCGCTTCCCGGAGATCCCTCGGCGTGAAGACATAGAACCGCCCCTCCTCGCCTTCGGAGTCGGCATCGAAGGCACTGGCGAGGCCTCCTTCCGGGTGCTGCATCTCGCGAAGGACCTGGTCGCAGGTCTCCGTCACGACGCGACGGTAGCGCGCGGCTCCGGTGCGCCGCCAGGCGTCGAGGTACACCGGGACCAGCTGCCCATTGTCGTACAGCATCTTCTCGAAGTGGGGGATGCGCCACTCGGCGTCGACCGAGTAGCGCGCGAATCCACCCCCCAGCAGGTCGTACATGCCGCCACGCGCCATGGCATCGAGGGTGTCGAGCGCCATCGCCTCCGCGCTGGCGTCGCCGCTCAGTGCCGCATGCGCGAGCAGGACCTCGAGCGTCCCATGGGGAGGGAACTTCGGGGCCTCACCGAACCCTGCATGGGTCTCGTCGAACTCGGTTTCCATCGCCTTCGCGATGCGCGCCAGCGTGTCCTCCGCGATGTCGGAGGCTGGTGCGGGCAGCCGGCCAGCGTCTCGCAGATAGGCGACCAGCTCATCGGTCGTCCGGCCCACCTGGTCCCGGGACTCTGCCCACAGGCGTCTCACGTGGGCCAGCACCTGACGAAAGCTCGGCATGCCGTGTCGGGGTGCGTCGGGGAAGTAGGTCCCGCCGAAGAAGGGCGCGCCCTCGGGCGTGAGGAAGACCGTCATCGGCCAGCCGCCGCGCCCGCCCGTGAACGCCTGCACCGCCTGCATGTAGATCTCGTCGAGGTCGGGGCGCTCCTCCCGGTCGACCTTGATGTTCACGAATCCGGAGTTCATGTCCGCCGCGGTGGCTTCATCTTCGAAGCTCTCCCGCTCCATGACGTGGCACCAGTGGCACGCCGAGTACCCCACGCTGAGGAGGATCGGCTTGTCCTCGGCCTTCGCCTTCTCGAGCGCCTCGGGTCCCCATGGGTACCAGTCCACGGGATTGTGGGCATGCTGGAGCAGGTAGGGGCTGGTCTCCTGCGACAAGCGATTGGCGGGTCGGCGTGCGTCGGTCATGGGTCGCTCCGGCAGACACGCGGGCCTATCCTGCTGCCCGGTCGCTGCAGCGGTGCGTCCGGCCGCATCGGGCTCCGGAGGCACGCCACCGGACGGCGCCGCCGACGCTGCCGCGCAAGGATGCTGGCGCATCGATACAATGGCGCGTGGACGACTTCGCCGAACTTGCAGACTTCAACCTGGACCCCGCGTCCATCCGACGCCTCGATCGGGAGTT
>JAYYRS010000031.1:0-10535 GCA_036126975.1 Myxococcota bacterium | reverse complement strand
AACGGGCCGCCGCCTGCTCGCTGGCGTTCGGACTCCTCCCCTGGTTCGGCGCCTACCCAGCCCTGTATGGGATCCTGCTCGCCCCGATTGTCGCAGGATGGGGCCTGGTCCACGGGCCCGGCCGGTGGCGTCGTGTCGGTCTGACCGCCGCAGCAGCAGCCGCAGCGGCGCTGCTCGCTGCACCAGTCCTCGACGCCATTCTGACGGTCCGCGACCCGGGCCTGCCGGGAGGGACGGCGCTGACGGCCGAGGTGCTGACGGATCCGGACCTCCCCCGGAACCGGATGCTCGGGGCCGATCTGGTCGGCCTCGTGCTTCCCGGTGGGCATCTGCGACCCACCGGCATCCACGGCGCCTATCTGGGACTGGGAACCGCTCTGGCGGCCTGTGCCGGGACCGCCTCCCGCATTCATCGTCGATGGCTGCCGCTGGTGCTGGCCTTGGTCGCCGCGATGCTGGCACTCGGGTTCACCCTGCAAGCGGGCGGTGAGAACGTGCGACTCGGGGATGCCCCGCTGCTTGCGCCCGCAGGCATGCTGTCGCTCGCAATCGACGGACTCGGCCGCGCACCCCGGTGGACAAGGATGGCCACACTGGCATCCATCCTCCTCGCCCCCATGGCAGGTGCCGGCCTGTCCGCCCTGTCGCGGCGAGGACCACCGAACCTCCGCGTCGTACTCAGCGCCATCGGGCTTGGGCTGATCGTCGCGGATGCCACCGCGCTGGGACCCGCACCGTTCCCCCGGCCGACCTTCTCCGCTGTCCCGCCGCCCTCCCTCGTGCACCTGCCCACCGCAGGCGGCCTGCTCGAAATCCCGACACCCCGATTCAGCAGCATGCTGGCGGAGACAGGCGGAGGCCCTCGCGCCCGGATCCGCCACCCGACGCTGGTCTGGCAGACTGGCCACGAGCGGCCACTGAGCGGGAATCCCCATCAAGCATCAACGGAGGACGGGCGTGGAGCCCGTCTCGGAGCCCGACTGCTGTCGGCGGCCCATGCAGGCGACACCGATGCAGTGGCGCGCGCCCGGTCCGATGCGTCCACGCTTGGGTTCAGCTGGGTCGTGAGCTGGAGGGAGCTGTCCACCGAGCGCGACCGTGCCGCCCTGACAACCGCCCTCGGGCCCCCACCCATCCGCGATGCAGCACTGGTCGCCTGGCCCACCGCCGACCCATGAGTGGTCCTGCATCGAGACCGTCCCATGAGCCACCACGCGACCGGCACACCGGCGCATGCGCTTGCGGAGCCACCCCCACTGAGGACTATTCGACCAGCTCCTCGCCCAGTACGTTCACGATCCGGACCCGTACTCCTTCCCCGAGTACCAGCGTCTGACAGCCCAGGCGCTCTGATGCGGGCACACCCGCTGCCCCCTTCGTGGCCTGTTCGTGCTCTGTCGGTGCGGTCAGCATGTCCAGGCCGTCCAGGACGACTACCCGGCAGGTCCCACACGTGCCGTCTGCACAGCCGGTCGCGATGGGATTCGGTCCGCGACCGCTCGCGAGGACGAGGGAGTCCTCCTTCTTCGCCTTCGTCGCGAAGCTGCTACCGTCGGCGAGTTCGAAATGCACGTCGAACCGGGGGACGGCCGGTCGGTCTGGGCCCGAGCTGCTCCCATCGAGTCCAAGGAGCGTCTTGAGCCGGGCGCGGATTCGGAATGGTGTCACGGGCGCTCCACGTCTGCCGTCTACTAACCCCGCAGTCGCAGGATCGCCGGCATAGGGGCCCCCCGGGAGACCGCATGCACCGATGGACCGCCCTCGCGCATCCCGGCCTCGAGCCGGTCGTCGCACACGAGCTTTCGCGCGCCGGCATCCAGGGTCGGACGGAGCCGGGAGCCGTGACCTTCGCCGCCCCACTGGCGCGGGGGGCGGAGCTGGCGCACAACCTCCACACGCCAGACCGCCTGCTGATGCAGGTGACCACCGGGCCGGCCAGCAGCTATGACCAGCTGGCGCAGCTCGTGCGCCGCGCACCGTGGTCCCCGCTGCTCACTCGTTTTGCCCCGGTCGAGGTGCACGTTTCGGCATCCGCCAGCCGACTCCGTCATCGCGACGCACTGGCGCGAAAGGTGTCACTCGCCGTCCGAGATGTGCAGCGGAGACTCCAACCCGCGCGCACACGCGGCAAGCCGACCGGCCAGCGCGTGCATGTCCGGATCCGCGCGGACAAGGCGGAGATATCGATCGCCGCCGGAGGCGAGCATCTCCACCGTCGGGGATGGCGAAAGATGCAGGGAAAGGCTCCGCTGCGCGAGAACCTCGCGGCGTCCCTGCTGGAACTGGCCGGCTGGGAAGACGATGAGGCGCTGCTCGACCCGATGTGTGGCAGTGGAACGATCCTCATCGAGGCTGCACTGCGGGTCCGCGCGGCGGGCCCGTTCATGGGGAGGATGCTGGCCTGTCGCAGCTGGCCAGCGCTGGCCCGCTGGACCCCCAGTCGGCCCCTGTCCCGCCGCCAGCTTGCACCCATCCTCGGCGCGGACCGAGAGCATCAAGCCCTGCTGGCAGCCGAGACGAACGCGCGGCGTGCACAGGTCGACATCACGTGGCGGAACCTCGATCTGGCGTCCATCGAAGCGCCCGCGGCGACCGGACTGGTGGTGACCAATCCTCCGTACGGCAAACGGCTCGGCAGGAACGTGGGGGGCGTCTACGCAGGCCTCGGCCGTGCACTGCGCGGCCCGCTCCGAGGCTGGCGAGCGCTGTTTCTCGCCCCGGACCCGGGCCTCGCCCGGAAGGTCGACCGCACGGCCGACCAGCTGACGACGTTCCAGAATGGCGGTGTGCGCGTCGGTGTGTACGCGGTCGACGTCTGATGCGGCGCCAGGAACCCTCCCACGCGGCGTCCGCCGCCCGGCAGACGAGAGGACGCGCCAGTGGCGCCGGCCGTCCGGCCGTCCAACCGAGGCCGTCCCAGCGGAGCGGGATGGATCACCCCAGCGAGGGTGGGGGTCGCTGGACCAGGTCCCGCAGGCCCAGACCTTCCGCCAGGAGGGCCCCGCCCCCGAGCACGACGATGAAGCCGAACTGTCCGAGGTGCAGCACCACGGCAAAGGTTCGCGCGATGCTGGGGTCGACCCGCCACAACGCGAGAGCGGCCGCACAGCACACTTCGTAGATACCAAAGAAGCCCGCGGTGGGCACTGCAGCCATGCCAGAGATGGTGACTGACCACGTCGTCCAGGCGGCGGCCAGCGTGGCAGGCAGCCCCGGGAAGGCCGAGAGCGTGAGCCAGACGGCTCCGACCGTCACGGCCCAGATGACGGCGGACAGCAACACACCCATCACCCCGCGCGCGGGCTTCCGGATGAGCGCCAGGATGCCTTCCCGAAACCGCGCCCCAAGGGACGCCATGCGCGTCCCCAGCGGCAGGCGGGCGATGACCGGGAGCACGCGATCCCCGGCGAAGACCACGAAGCCTGCGAACACGGTCCCCGCCGCCACCAGGGTGCCGGCGAACACCTGACCGCCGCGCACCACGTCGATGCCTTCCACCTGCACACCTCCGGGAGGCAGCTGCACGATCAACGTCAGCCCGAGCAACATGCACAGGAGCATCAGCATGTCGAGCAGCCGCTCCAACACGATGCCCGCGATGCCCCGGCCCAGTGCAATGCCCTCCCGTTCGGCGAGGAGCCAGGGACGCACCGCCTCACCCAGGCGCAAGGGCACCACATTGATCGCAAGGAAGCCGACGGTGTTGATGATGAACAGCCTCTTGAACGGCACATCGCCCCCAACCAGCAGGCCGAGCCGTCCGGCCCGGAGCATGTGCGCCACCACGTAGAGTCCCAGGGCACCGGCCACCCGGGTCCAGTCCGCCGTGCCGAGCGCTTCGCGCGCAACGTCCAGCTCGAGGGGCGCGAGTGCCACGCCAAGGAACACCAGCGTCACAAGCAGCACGACCGCAATTCGCAGGCGCATGCCCTGCACGGACGCCGAAGACACCGACGGAGGGCCCGTCAGGAGGTGGCCTCTCGCCGGCGGAGCAACAACCACGACAGCGGGTCGTTCTGGAGGGCTTGGTCTCCCCCCACCCCGTAGAGCGCCGGGGAACCGGGCTGGGTGACCTCGGAGCCGAACAGCCGGTCCCAGATCACGAGGGTGTTGCCGTAGTTCCCGTCCTGCAGATGCCCATCCCGCGTGTGATGCCACGAATGGAAATGCGGGTTGTTGAACAGCAGGTTCCAGGCCCGGAAGAGGGGATTCTCAACGTCCACCCGGAGGTTCGCGTGCTGGAAGCCATCGAAGAGCACGCCGATCGCCATCGCAGCGGGGATCACCCAGGGCGCAAAGGACGATGTGTCCATCACCACGCCGAACAGGATGACCGGGAGCGCCCACAGCTGGAGGAAGTCGACGACGTGCATGCGGAGCCCCGCCGTCGCGTCGAGGTACTCGACCGAATGGTGCACGCGATGGAAGGACCAGAGAAACGGGACCCTGTGCCCCATCCGATGGAGCCAGTACCGGCTGAAGTCCAGCAGCACGAACGACAGGAATAGCTGGGCACCACTCCATGGCAGCCATCCCATGTCGACCAGCCCGAACTCTGCCAGCGGCGCCACGAAGCCGAGGGGGAGTCCGACGAGCAGGAACAGGAGCGCGCCGTTGACGAGGTTGAACACCAGGTCGCGATTGACCAGCTTTACCCCAGCAACCCGAGGGAAGAGTCGCCCCGCGATCAGGAAGGTGGCCATGGCGCCACCCTGCAGTATGAGCCGGAACACGCGTTCCTCCCCGGACGGATGCCCCATCCTATCCCGCTGGAAGCGGATCGGAACCGTCTTTCAGCGGATCTCGCGGAGGTCGAGGCCCTCGAGCCAGTCTGCATCGTCGAAACGCGCCTCGATTTCCAGACACCAGGGGTTGCCGTCGGGGCAGTCGACGCAGTCCAGTCCCAGCCCGGCCGCAAAGTCGCACACCGCATCGGGGTCGCCACCGAGCTGGAGCAACGGGCCCATGTCTCGGGTGTCTCCGTACCCGCTGGCCACGGCTCCGCCGATGGTCTCGCCATCCGCGGAGAACGTCCCTTCGACATGGAAGTTGTGCATCGGGATCACGGAATCCGCATAGTCGATGGCGATTCCGGCCGTGGTCGCTCCGAAGAACGGCGCCTCCAGGAAGCTGGCCTGTCCGAAGTCCCACGTGCTGAAGGAGCGGTTCTGGACGATCTCGCCGGTCGTGCCGTCCACCATCCCCTGCGCGCCCATCAGCGAGATGCCGCCCGTCGTCACGTCCGTCACCTGGAACAGGAGCGGCTCCGTGAGGTACAGCCCGAGGAGCGTACCGAGGCCCTCCGGTTTCGCGTAATCCGCTCCGGCAAGGTCGAAGTTGTAGACCCGGCCGACGAGGTCGATCGGCGCGACCGCGAGCGGTTCTCCCCATCGTGCCGTGGTGAAGGTGAAGGTGACGTCGTTGCCGCAACCGACAACGCCGACGGTGTAGGTCGCGCTCGGCGCGAGCGGTTCGACCGGCACGATCCGGACGTTCATGCGGGCGGCGTCCCAGGAGAGCGATGAATCGACCGTCGCCCCGGCCGCGTCGGACAGCTGAATGTCGGTCCCCGACGCATCACCGTCGAATGCAAGCGCGATCTCATCCCGCCAGTAGACACCGCTCGCCCCATCCGCCGGCGTCACGGGCGCCTCTGCGTTCAGCGGCGCATCGCAGGGTGCGCCCGTGTCCTCCACCAGCAACGGTGGGGGGTCCTTGACCCGGCCCGCCTGCGTCGGTTCGTTGCAGCCGGCAAGCGCGAGGAACCCGCCCCCAGAGAGCAACGCGCCGAGCGCGGTCGTCGTGCGTGAATCCATCGTGTCCTCCAATGTGCCAGCGCCGGGACGGCCAACCCGCGGTCGGCCCGGCTGCGTCCGCGCTCCGGCCTTCAGCCCCCCGCCGGATCGCCAGTGTCTGGCGGGGTGTTCCGCAGTCCGAACTCGACCGTGTACCAGTAGAGCGGGCTCCCGCCTGCGCCATTCAGGTCGACCTTCAGCGCCCACCTGCCGGACTCGTAGACCGTGCGGTTGTTGATGAGGGGATCCCGGTCATAGGCCGTCTCCCCCGTGGTCTTCCTGCGCTCGACCGACTCGTCAGGCCGGTACAGCGTGACGCTCGTGTCCGCGGGCGAGCCGAAGTTCCATGCATGGACCCGGACATAGAGCTGGGTGCGCCCTTCCGGCACGTCGAAGTACCAGAAGTCCTGGTCATTGCGGTCGAGCGTGCCGTAGACGACATCACCGTCCTCCAGCGCAACACCACTCCAGATGCCGTTGTTTCCGGCCTCTTCATCCTCGGCGAAGTCCCACGAGACAGGCGGTTTGTCCATGGTGGCGATGAGCTGCCACTCGTGGCTGTCCGAGTATGTCGACTGCTCGTCCACCAGCTGGACCAGCCAGCCGCTCCCAGCCGCCACCGGGACGGTGAGGAGCGCATCCGTGGAGCCAGGCATCCAGCTCTGTCCCGCCTTGACGTCGTTGTCGTCGAGGTCTTCCAGGAAGAGCTGCAGGTCTGCTGTGGACCCGAAGGCGACACCCCGCGCCCACACGGTGAGCCAGCCGTCCTCGGCGGCCTCCGTCGTGAAGCTCTCCACGTCTCCCTGCTCGGAGATGAAGCCACACGCCCAGGCCTCCGCGGGGAGGACCTGCGCCTCGGACCGCGTGTCGTTGGGTTCTTCTTCGGGTACGGCGCAGGGCGGCGGGTCCGTCAGGTCTCCTGTACCGCCCCCGGCGCCACCGCCCTCGGAGGGGTCGTCCCCATCGTCGTTGCTTGAGTTCTGGTTGTTCTGCTGGCTGTTGTTCTGCCCGAGGTTGGGCGTGAAGCAGCTGGCACAGCCCTGACAGGCGGAGAGCACGAGCAGCAGGACGGGGACCATTCACAACTCCCCGGACAGGGCGGGTCAATGGAGCCAGCATAACGGCTGTCGACGCTGCCTGTGTCTCCGAAATATGCTGGGCGCAGAGGAGACGACACGACCATGAACCACCGCCACCCCGGCCGCGTCCTTGCCGTCCTGCCCCTGCTGCTTTCCGGCTGCAACGGCGGCCCTGAGGTCAATCTCCAGCAGCTGAATCCCGACATCGCGGTCACGACGCTGTCGGGCGTCGAGGACACCGTCGTGTTCGGAGAGGTGACCGTCCTCTACACCGATGAGCTGCCCATCTCGGTGGTGAATGCGGGACGGGCCAGCCTCGACATCCTGGACATCCGGATCGCCGACAACGACGACGGCGTGTTCGAGGCGACCTGGGGTGTGGAAGCGCTGGCTGTCGACGAGGACACGATCGTGAATGTCCGGTTCACACCGGCGACCTACGCCGTGTACGAACGACAGCTCACCATCGAGACCAATGACCCGGACACCCCCGCGTACACCGTGACGTTGACGGGCGAGGGCGTCGACGGAGCCATTCCGGACATCTCGGTCGACCGGGCCAGCGTCGACTTCGGTGCCGTCGCAGCCGGCGACTCGAAGGTGGAATGGTTCACCATCACCAACGCCGGCGACGGCGACCTGGACATCGACAGCATCGAACAGACCGGCTCGGGAGCGTTCTCCCCGCAGACTCCACTCACCGGGCAGACCCTCGCTCCGGGCTCGAGCTACCAGGTCATCCTCGCCTACGACCCTGATGTCGAGACCGGCGACTCCGGAACCCTCACCATCCACTCGAACGACCCCGATGAAGGCAGCGTGGAGGTCCTCCTCGTCGGGAATGGAGGCAGCGAGGACGAATACCCGCAGGCAGTCATCGAGTGTGACCCCGTCGTGCGGCCCCTCACCACGCACGACCTCGACGGTCGCGGCTCGTACGACCCGCAAGGCCAAGGCCTCGTCAGCTACCAGTGGATGCTGTACGGCCAGCCCGACGGTTCGACCGCTGCACTCGTGAACGACAACACCGACTTTGCCACGATCTTCATCGACACCGCTGGGCCGTGGGAGGTCGGCCTGCAGGTCACGAACTCGGTGGGGCTCACCTCCGCACCGGCGCGCTGCGCCTTCGACTCGATTCCAGAGGACAAGATCCACGTCGAGCTCGCCTGGAACACGGGCGACACCGACCTGGACCTGCACCTCGTGCAGGAGGGCTTTCCGTTCTTCGACAGCCAGGGAGACTGCTCCTGGTGCAACAAGAACCCAAACTGGGGCACCGCCGGTGGCGCAGATGACCCGCTCCTCGCGCTCGACAACATCGTCGGCTACGGCCCAGAGGACCTCACGATCGACGAACCTGCCGACGGCGACTACCACGTCAAGGTCCACTACTTCAAGGATCTCCTCGGCTCTGGAGCCGTCACGACGGCGACTGTGAAGGTCTTCCTGAATGGCGAGCTCGCCGGCGAGTACAGCCGGAACCTGTCGCACAACGAGGTCTGGGATGTCGGCTACATCCGATGGCCCCAGGCCGTGTTCGCAGCCGTGGACGTCGCGCCCTACGCCGCACCACGCCGCAACTGCACCTCTGACTGACCTGCGACGTCCAACCCGACAGAGCGGACAGGTTGCGCGATCACCGTATGCCACAATGAGCGACCGGGTGGACGGCCACGCCGTGCCCCCCGACACGGATGACCGAACGCCCCCCGCCCCCCCATGGGTCCGTCCCAGCATCACCACCACCCGGGGAACCTGTCTCCCCGAATGACGCGCGGCCTTGAGCTTCTTCAACCGAAAGACACCCGTACCGACAGACGAGCCCACGCAGGAGGATCGCGTCCTCCTCCGTGACGCCGTCGTTGCGCTGCTGCAGCCTCACAAGCGCAACGCTGCGGGTGGGCAGCATGTACGGATCCGACGGCTGGAAGAGCGCCTCCGCCGATTCCCCTCGCCCAGCGGGATCGTCCGGGAGGTCGAGAAGATCGTGGAGAGCTCCCGCGTCACGGAGTCGGACTCGGGTCCGCTCCGGAAGGGCGTGGACGTGGACCTGATGCCTCTCGTCACCGACCTGGTCAAAGCCCTGCAGGCCGTTGCGCTCGTCGACCAGCGCCTGGAGGTCAGCATCGAACGCTTCGGCAAGGGCCTGCCGCGCAATCCCGTTTCGGCGGAGATCCGCAGGCTGCAGGGACAGGTTGCGGACATCTCCCGTCTCGGGCACAAGGTGCGCAAGCAGACGATCCAGGAACGCGCCGAGATGTCCCACATGCTCTCGGACATGGGGGAAGCGCTCGCCACCGCAGGCGCGCAGTCCGACGGCGTGGTCAGCAGCATCGACAAGGTCGCGCGGACCTTCGTCGCCATGCCCATGCCCGAGGAGCTGGCGACGGCCCGCAGGCAGGTACTCGGCGAGCTCAAGGGCATGCACCAGAACACGCGGCGGCTCCGGACCGGCCTGGAGGCCGCGGAGAAACGCTCGAAGGAGCTCGAGGACATCGTCTCCAAGACGACGAAGGCACTCCATGACGCGCGCCAGCAGGCCGCAACGGACCCGCTCACCGGTCTCGCCAATCGCGGCGCCTTTGACCGGGCCCTCGCCGAAGGCATGCAATCCGCTCGCCGGCTCCGGCGTCCATTCACGCTCGTCGTGATCGACATCGACCACTTCAAGAACGTCAACGACACCTACGGTCATCCCGTGGGAGACGTGGTCATCAAGGCGGTCGCGGACCGGATGCGCCAGGAGCTCCGGGACCAGGATACGGTCGCCCGCTACGGAGGCGAGGAGTTCGCGCTGCTGCTTGAAGGCGCTCCAGAGGGCATCGCCTACTCGGTCGCAGACCGCATCCGGGAACGGGTCGCCGCGACGCCCATTCCGATCCCCCCCGAGGAATCCGCCGCCGGCCAGGCCTTTGAGGTCCAGATCACCCTCTCGGCGGGCCTGAGCATCTTCCGGGCGACCGACTCTCCCGAGACGTTTCTCAAGCGGGCCGACCAGGCGCTCTATCGGGCCAAACGCAGCGGAAGGAACCAGGTCCAGGTCGAGGCGCCGCGGTCGGGATGACCGCCGGGCTCAACGTCGCTGGAGCGCAGCGACCGTCTCGACGTAGGTCTCGTCGACCGCCATCTCCTGCACGTGACGCAGGCTCATCCTCCGGGCAGCATCCAGCGCCGCGACCGGACGCATCGCTGCGACCATCACCCATGTCGCCATGCGGTCGCTGACGCGACGGAATCGCATGTCCCGGAGCGCCGCATCGTCGCCGAGCAGGGAGACCAACGCCGCCTCGTCCGCGTCGAGCTCCTCCGCATGCTCGGCGCCGAGCGCACGCCGCAGGACCCGGAAGAAACCGGCGTGCACGCCGAGGCGGCCACAGTCCCGCAGCACCTGCGCCCGGAGGACGTTGTGGCTCCCCTCCCAGTTCTCATAGACGACGTTGTCGCGGAGCAGTCGCGGCAAGACACTGAAGCTTTCGATGGCACCATTGCCGCCAAGCATCTCGATCCCACGATTCACGGCGTCGTGCGCGAGCACCGACGTCCGGAGCTTGTTCAGGTTGACGGCGACCCGGAAGAACGCCACCTCGTCTGCGTCAAGCGCCCCGCGGTCGGCCTGCTCCTGGAGCCCGGCGAGCCAGAGCGACCCGGCGAGACACGC
>JAYYRS010000030.1:0-5233 GCA_036126975.1 Myxococcota bacterium | reverse complement strand
CCTCTCGTCGTTTCACTATTGTACGAGCCGGCTGTGGGATGTGTATGGGCACCACGTGGTTCTTGTCATGGACCACGACCAATTGGTCGCAATCGAGGCCTTCAAGGATATCGCTTGGGTTGGTTGCGGGGAAGACATCCGGCCGCCGCACTGGAATGCGTACGAATGAGGGTGACGGACGACAAGCAGCCCCGGGACGACTCCCTGGACACGGGCGCGTGCTGGCACCAGCGCAGCACGCTCGCGGCGTGGGCGAGTGGCCGCCCGCCGAAATCCGGTGAGCGGGCCCACACCGCGTCGCGCGGTGGCAGGTCGTGGGACAACCCGCGGGGCGACGAGCCCGCGATCCGCGCAAACACGAGCGCGGACCACGGCGGAGCAGGCTGCGGACAGGGCCACACAGCCCCGATGCGCAGCCAGCCTGCAGTCATGGAGCACAGGCGGCGGGTGCGACCGGGCAGGCAATGCAGGGGGCGGACAGACGAATGTGAGGGAACCTTCCTCTCGGCGCCCCGCGGCGGGGTGAGCTCTGCACCTTCTCTACCCTGCGTGCGTCCCAGCGCCGCAGGCGCGATGCCTCCCCCCGGAGGGGACGGCCCCCGGTGCCGTGGGCGGCGCATGGGAAAGCACCATCGGCAGGACGCGCGGGCCCATGCGACCTGGTCCGCACGGGCGAGCGGCCCGCCTACCGCCGCACTGTCACCGTGCGGTAGACTGGCCATCCAATCGGGGTCACGGAGGCGACGTGCAGCTGGCGGTCTGGCAGCATCAACAGGCGCTCCTTCGACAATGCAGGTGCTGCTGGTGCGGTGAGGTCGTATCGGTGCGGGCGATTCTCAAGCAGCAGGAATGCGTCCACTGCAAGCAACCGATCTCCACGTCATCGGCCGACGCGCGTGCGTCCCTGGTGTCCGAGTTGGGCAACGGCTGGGCCCGGTGGCGCTATCCGGTGTACATCGGCATCCTGGTCTCGACCGGCGTGTCTTCCACGATTCCCCTCCTCGCGACCGCGGTGTACGCGGCCTCCATGGTGCTGGTGCACATGTTCATCGTCCGCCGCCCCGTGACGTGGCTGAGCGCGGGCCGTCGCATCGCCACCCGCATCACGTTGAAGCTCCTTCTGGCCACCTTGACCTTCGGAAGCCTGGTGATCAGCACGACGCTGTTCCCCTTCTTTGGCGTCGCCCAGGCCGCTGTCGCCGCCGTCTCCGCGCTCTTCGCCGCGCTCTACGTGGAGGGCGCACTCTGGCTCATGCGCAACCGACTCCGGCGCGAGGCTGAGACAGACAGACTTGACCGGTGGGAATGGATGCTGCCCGCTGGGCTCATCGGGGCGCTGCTCGCGTGCGCTGCGGCCACCGTGGGCGCCATCTACGGATTCGCCCATGTCCTGCTCTGGAGCGAAATCCCGGGACTCGAGCAGCTCGCGGAGTTCCTCCTTCACGTGAAGAAGGCCTCCTGATGGAACCCATGACCCTGGTCAGTCGTGTGGTGGGGTCGGCCGTCATCGCCAGCGGTCGCCCTGTGGCGGCGCTGTTCACCGCCCAGACCGTGGCCGCTGCTGCGGTCCACTTCAATGCTGCGGTGCTGCCGGATGCGCTGGCATGGACCGTCTCCCCCATCGCCCTTGGCATTGGTGCGATCGCGCTCGGAGTGGAGCTGCTCATCCAGCACACGGAGGGCGCGGACGAGTTCCTGCGAGACCTTCACGCGGACAAACTGGTCGGCGCGCTGGTGGGCATCCCATCAATGGCGGTCCTGCTCCTCCTCACGCAGGTCACCGATACGGCCCAGCAGACCGTGATCGACACCATGGTGTCGCAGGGCATCCCCATCGAACAGGCCACGCAGCTCGTCGATGCGGCGGCCGAACGAATGGTGGACGAGACGGAAGACAGACTGGGCGCGGCGCCCTTGACATCCACCATGAGTGCCGGCACCACCGAGGTCGCAGACACAATCAAGATGCTCGAGAACGAACACGCCTCGCCCGCGGAGAAGGGAGCCCTGTTCGGCGTCGCCGTGTTTCTGCAGGGACTGCTCACCTGGGTGCGCGGCCGCGCGCGCGAGACCTTCGACCACCTGGACAGGCCCACCATCTGGACCTGGTTTGAGACCGGTGGCGTTGGCGTTGGCGTCGTGCTCCTGATGTTTGCGCCCACCGTGATGCTGGTCCTCGCGATCCTGGTCGTCGTCTTGATGCTCGCGTCCCTCGGTGTGATCCATGTTGCCGAGCGCCACCTCGATCGAAGGAACCGGAAGGCGTGTCCCTCCTGTTCGGAAATGGTCCGGAAGGAAGCGCTCCGCTGCAAGTCCTGTGGCACGGCCCTGGAGCCCGAGAAGCGCCTCGGAACCACCCTGTCCAGTCGTCTCCGCCGGCTCACGACACGCTCGGCATAGCCGCCGCATCACCCCTCGCACCCCGACAGCGGACAACCGAAGCGGGCCGCCGTCCGCCTTCTGTGGGGCCCGGGTGTCCACGCCAACGGGGTGTGCGCAACGATGCCGCACGCGCAGTTCGGGGCGCCTCCGGCCGCGGTCCCTGCCCAGACCAGCCGGCCGAGCTCACAGCTCGCAGGCGCCAGCCATCTGGGCTTCCGAGTGCGCACACGTGAAGGGAAGCTTGGAGTCGCCACAGCTGTCGTAGGCCTCCACAATGGCGGCCGCGCATGCATCGCTCTCCTGGCACTTCTTCGCGTTCGCCGACACCAGGCCGGACTCAGGGCTCGACGCATCGCCCGAACGGGACTCCGCGAGCGAGACGCAGTCGTCGACCGAGGAACCGAACCCGCAGCCGAGCGCCATCCACGCAGACAAGCCGACGACAGTTCCAATCAGCAGACCGCGAACCCGTACCATGCGCACCCCCCCTCGACTGCCGCACGCTACCAGAGCCCAGGTCGTCTTTCCATCCCATCGAACCGCGCGGGTCCGGGCCGCAACGGGTGTCGCGGTGACCGGTCACTCGTTGCTGCAGATGTTGGCCCATGTGGCGCCGTGGATTGTGGAGGCCTGGGACGTCACGACGTCCACGACCTCCGTCCCGGAACCCGCGAAGAAGTCCCACGAGGCGACCAGGTCGGGGGTGTCCTGCGAGAGCGAATCTGCGGCGTTGGCCGCGATGGTCGCGTCGGCTGGGAACGTGCTCCAGAGCTCCACCCTCCCCATGTACCCGTCAAAGAAGGCGTTGTTCGGATCCACGCCGATGCGTGCCTCGGAGCCGGCATCGACGGTGTTGCTGGAAACGGTGTTGATGGTTCCACCCACGCTCTTCGAGAGCACCCCTCCGCTGACCTGACCGATGAAGTAGCCCTGCCCTGCGTCGTATCCGCCGAAGACGTAGTTCCACTCGTTCAATGCGAGGCTTTCGGTGTGGTAGTGGACCGCCTGAGCGGTCCCCACACGGGCGACACCGCCGTCCACCGAGATCTCGATTCGTCCGCCTCCGCAGGCGGGGTTGCCACAGGAGCCGACGTCGTTGTCGAAGTGGGCAATGGCACCGTATGCAGTCGATACGGGGAATATCCATGCGCCAATCATCTTGGTCGTGTTGTTGCCGGCGATGGCGGCCGGGCTGCCCCCCGAGATCGAGATGTAGTCGTCGCTGCCATCAAACAGGAGGGCGTTGCACTGGGCGTCTGCGGAGGCGGAGGCCGAGGGGCCTCGATCCGTTGCGTCGGAGGGCGTGACCTCGCAGGTCAGGGTTCCGCCTGCCAGTCCGGTCCCCTGGAAGACGTCCGACGTCGATGCGCTCTCCGTGGACGTCTGGAGGACGGTTCCGTCTTCGTCCGTCCAGATGTATTCATAGACGATGGGGTCACCGTCGTCGTCGACCGATGGGGTGTCCACGAGGCACTCCACCTCATCCTGGCCGCCCAGGAAGCGGCTGGGCGAAACCGATACCTCCGGTGCCGTGGGCGCGGAGTTCGACACCGTCATGAGGCACGACGTCACCGGGGGACCATCGACGCCACCGTCCGTCGGCGTGACGACGACATACACCGTATCGTCCCGGTCGAAGAAGCTCTCTCCGCTCAGCGTGTTGTCGCTTCCAGACTGGACCTCTGCATCGATGCCCGTTTCGGAATCGACGACATGCCAGGCATAGGTGCCCGGCTCGAATGATGAATCGTCGCCTCCGAAGAAGGAGGCCGTCGCTGTGAGCGTGTCGTTGGTGAATACGATGGAGGGGTGCAGTGTCACGGTGCCCACCGCCTCGTCGCAGTCCGGTGCGCCCGCGCAGTCGCTGTCGTCGCAGTCGAAGTCGCCGTCGCCGTCATTGTCCGCGCCGTCGGAGCACTCGCCGGGATTCATGCCTTCCGTCGGGGGCGTCGCACCGGCCCCATCGCCGCTGTCGCTTCCGTCCCCGCCTGCCGTGTCGCTGCCCTTGCTCCCGCAGCCGTGCAGCGCGAGGGTCACCGTGATGAAGAGGGGGAGAAGGCGGCGGGTATCGAGGGGCATGAGATCTCCTTGGCGGGGCGCATCCTGCCAAGGGGGGCCCCGGTTTTCAACCCGCATCGCCCCCGCGAGCATGGGGCATCGATGGGCCTGGCGGGGGTTCGATGGGGCGGGGCCATCGGGCGCAACCGCAGGCCTCGTCCCGGCGTGCCGTGCGAGAAGGCGGACAGGTTCCCAAGTTCTCGGGGGATGAGGTGCAGGTATACGGCTCGCGTGTGTGCGGACGAGGCCGCAACGCACCTGAGTGCGGCTCTAGCGTGAGCCCGAGACGCGCCAGGCATGCTGGGCAGACTGGGGCAATCCTCCACGGGTGGTAGGGTCCGACCGCAAAGGAGGCCCCATGACGCCCACCACGAAGACTGTTTTGCCGCTCGTTCTCGGCGCCATTCTCACGCTGCACGGCTGCGGGGACAAGGACGACAGCGCGGGCTCGCCGAGCGAGCCGGAAGGCACAAACCCGGGCGAGTGTTCCGACGGTGCCGACAATGACTCCGATGGATCCTACGATTGTGACGACTCGGACTGTGCAGGTTCACCCGACTGCGCTGACCCGGGAGGCGACGGGGACGGCCCGTCTGATACCGACACGGCTGAGCCAGTGGACGCCGATGGCGACGGTTATCTGAGCGCGGTGGATTGTGACGATGAAGACCCCGGCTCAACCGTGTTGGCAAATGATGCCGACTGTGACGGGGTCCTGAGTTGCGACGACTGCGATGATGACGACAGCAGCATGCCAGTCAACGACGCAGACTGCGATGGCTCCCCCACGGAT
>JAYYRS010000029.1:0-2654 GCA_036126975.1 Myxococcota bacterium | reverse complement strand
CGATGGTCTTCCGGACCTGCTCCCCCAGTCCATCCGACTCGAGGCAGCGCATCCGAAGCGCACGCATCGCGTCCGGGTCGTCGATGGTACCCACGTAGGAGATGCGCCAGTCCCCGAGGCTCGGTTTGTAGCCGAGGATGTGTGTTGAACCACGTCTCTCTCGGAGCTGGCGGAAACCGGGCAGGTCGATCCACCATCCCTGGCGCTTGCCCCCATCGTCTGCGATGCGCTTCAGGTCGGAGGTCCGATACGTCTCCAGCCGAATGAGATGGCACCGCCCCATCGTGAGGTTGAGCGCACCCGTATCCGCGACCGCTCCCCATCGGCCCGTCACATCATGATGACGAACGAGGCCCCCGCCCATCGCGACGACAAGCGGGATCGAGAAGGCGAGCGCGCGAAGCCACGCCTGCGCCGCAAGGGTTCGCCAGCCCAGCGCAGCGACGACGGCTGCCAGACCCAGGAGCCCTGCGACCTCGGGCCGGACCCAGAATGCGAGCCCCGCGAGGAGGCCGCCGATGACGGCCCCTGCCAGGGCACGGGCGGCCCCCTGCATGGCCCGGACGAGGAGCAGCGACGATGCCAGCAGCAGCGTCGTGTACCAGGGCTCGCTGAGGAAGTACCCCGACAGCGACAGACCAGGAAACCAGAGCAGGACCGCGGCACCGGTACCGATCGCGAGCCGGGCGCTGCGGAGGGTCCGGACGCCCAGCATCGCAGCAAGCGCCGGCGCCAGCCCAGCCACGACCGCCTGGACCAGACCCGCGGCCTTCAGGTCTGTCGCTCCGAAGACCGACAGCACCGCACCGAGCAACCATCCCATGCCGAAAGGCCGGAAGCCGGGGAGCCGATGGGCCGCGACTTCGCCCATCGTCGCGATGTCCCGCGCCTGGGAGACATAGGCAGCCATGTCCGACCGAACATGGGCCTGCGGCGGATGGACCCAGACGACCCAGGCGATGCGGGTCGCGACCCCGAGCACCAGCAAAGCGGCCAGCCAGCGGCGGTCCAGCCCGGGATGGCAGGAACGGTTCCCCTCAGCCACCACTCCGCCCCCCGGCCCGCGCTCCGTTGGTGTACATGCCAGAGCGTTCGCCATCGACCGATCCGTCTCCCCTGCGGAAGACCCACCGCCCTTCCCGCCGTCCCGAGGAGTAGGCGCCCTCGGCGGCCAGAGAGCCATCCGGGTGCCAGGCCGCGTAGGCCCCATGCTTCCGCCGCTCGACGAGGGTGAACCGCGCCTTCGGGGTCCCATCGGCGTACCACTCCTCGCACAGAACACCCGCATCCCCGGGGCGGCACCACTTCAAGCGGTTTCCATCCCGGTCCTGCACCAGGTCGGATCCGTCCGCCGCACGTCGTCGCGCGGTCGACCCGGACAGATGCCAGGTCTGCTCTGCCCGGATCGCCCCCGCCTCGAACATCGTCTCCCGTGTCAGGCGACCGCCCGGGGTCCATACCCGCTCCGCGCCGTGTTTCGAGCCCTCCAACCAGGGCGTCACCGACGCGACGCCGCCCTTCTCGTGCATGACCATCCAGAGACCCACGGGCACACCTGCCTCGTGATGACCGACCTGTTTCAGGTCTCCATCGTCGAACCACGCGACCGCCGGACCCGCCATCACACCGTCCGACCAGGTCGTGAGCTCCCTCGGCCGGCCGTCTTCGCCCCAGTCCCACCACTTCCCGTCTCTCCGGCCCTGGACGAAAGCTCCGGACAGGCGCTTGTTTCCATCAGCGTCCCACTCGGCCCAGGCCCCATCCATGAATCCATCGACCCAGGCTTCCTCCCTCGCCTTCTGTCCGTTTTCATGGAATCGGGTCCAGGTTCCCGTGCGATGACCGGCTTCGCCATGCTGCCCTCGCTCCCTCGGCGTCCCGTCCGGCCAGTCGCGGACATGAGGCCCGACCTTCTTTCCGTCCTCGTCTTCGCAGCCGGCACCCTCCCGCAGCGTGCCCACGGGCACGGACCCCGCCGGACAGGCCACCGGCAGTTCTCCCCGACATCCCAGGAACGCAATGGCGAGCAGCGGGACGTGCATTCCACCTCCGGGCTCCGCGTAGCACGGCTGGCATGCTCCGGATCACGACGCAGCGGCCACCTGGTGCGGCACCCCACAGGATCTGGAGCGGCCATTCACGCTCCGCGCTATTCGTCTGATGTCGGGGCACCCCTGCCTCTGCACGGCACCCATGTCTCCCGTTCCAGCGAGGCCCCGGCGTGGACGCATCGACCTGGTTCAGTCTCGCGGGCATCTGCATCGTGGGCGCCGCCTCTCCCGGACCGAGCCTCGGCGTCGTGCTGGCCAACACTGTCGGAGGCGGTCGGACCGCGGGCGTCGCGACCGGCGTTGGTCATGGCCTCGGTGTCGGAATCTACGCCACCCTCGCCGTGGCCGGCGTCGCGGTGGTCGTGACAGCGGCGCCGCCCGTCTTCGTGGGGCTGCAGGTCTCTGGCGCGGCCTTCCTTCTGTGGATGGGGGGGCAGCTCCTCTCCACTCGCGCCGGGCCCATGGGACCCGACGAGGCCCGGCCGAGGCCCCGGACCAGTGTCGCGAAGGGGTTCCGCCAGGGCTTCCTGGTCAGCTTCCTCAATCCCAAGATCGCGGTCTTCTTCCTTGCGCTCTTTTCGCAATTCGTCGACCCGCAGGCCC
>JAYYRS010000028.1:0-9776 GCA_036126975.1 Myxococcota bacterium | reverse complement strand
CCGCCCGAAGATGGCAGGGGGCCGCTGAGCGGTCTGCTGCTGCGGGTCTCTCGCGACAGCCCCTCCGGGCCGGAGCCGGATCCCGTGCTGGGGTTCCAGATCCAGGATCTCGGTCTGCCTGGCGTCCCGGCCGAGTTCGTGCCGCGGATCTCGCGGGAGCTGCTCGAGGGGGCCTTTCCGGACGGTGCCCCGTTTGTGCTCGAGGCGCCCACGTACCACCTTGAGGCGGCGGGCTACGGCCCAGCGGATCCAGCGCTTCTGATCTCGCCCCGCATCGCGGTCCAGGTGATCGGTCTGGCCTTGTTGGAAGCCGTCCCGCAGTCCCGACTGGAAGAGCTTGCCGACCCGGAAGACAGGGACGGCGACGGAATCAGCGGCCGGATTCCGTGGACGACCTCCATGGTCGATGGTGCGCCGGTTGTCGGAAGGCTGGGATGGAAGGGACAGTCCGCGGGCGTGGTCGACCAGACCGCGAAGGCACTGGCCGAGGACATCGGCCTGACCTCGAGCGTCGAGCCTTGGGACGGCTGCATGGCGTCGCAGGAAGCATGTCTCGACCAGCCCAATGGCGGTGAGCCCGAGGTGTCGGACGCCATCTTCGAGCGGATCGTGCTGTACACACGGGCGCTGGCGGTCCCGGCGCGCAGGGCAGCCGATGACCCCGATGTCCGGGACGGCAAGGTGCTCTTCTCCCAGCTCGGATGTGCGGGTTGTCATGTACCCCGGCATGAGACCGGCCCCTTTGCCCCGCTGCCCGAGCTTGCTGGACAGGAGATCTATCCGTACACCGACCTGTTGCTCCACGACATGGGGCCTGGACTTGCGGACGGGCGTCCCAGCGCATCCGCAAGCGGCAGCGAGTGGCAGACGCGGCCGCTTTGGGGCATCGGCCTGCTCGAGGCGGTGAACGGTCATACGCGGCTGCTTCACGATGGGCGCGCGGATGGCGTGGAGGAAGCTGTGCTCTGGCACGGCGGCGAAGCCGAAGGGCCCAAGGCTGCGTTCATGGCCCTGTCCCGCCGGGAACGGTCCCAGCTCGTCGCCTTCGTGGAGGATCTCTGATGCGCATTCTGACGGTTGCGCTCCTCGGAGGCTGTGCGTCTGGAAATGGCGACAGCGGGTTGGACGCCCTCCGTGCCGAGGTCCTTGCATCACTCGCGGAGGAGGTCGTGGCCCGGCACTACACGGTGTTCGCACGGGATGCGATGACGCTGGGGCGGGCGGCCGAGACCCTGTGCGCAGGACCCGGAGAGGACACCCTCCGGGATGCGCAGGAGGCATGGATGACGGCGCGCGCACCATGGAAGCGCACGCAGGTCGTCAAGTTCGGTCCGTCGGTCGAGTACCCGCACCGGCTCGGCCCGAAGCTGGATGACGGGCCGGTAGACGTTGCCGCAGTCATGGAGCTTCTGACGTCGACAGCCCCTCTGGAGGTATCGGACTTTGACGCGATGGGTACGGCGACACGAGGACTGCCGGTCGTCGAGTTGCTGTTGTGGCAGGGCTCGGACCCGCTCCGGGATCTGACGACCGACGGTCGACGATGCGCTGCTCTCGCTGGCTCGGCGGGGGACGTAGCGGTCAACGCCGAGCGTCTCAGGGTCGCCTGGGACGATGAGTGGTCGGAGCGCCTCTCGGACCCCGCTGCCGTCGACGGCGACCTCTACGCCACTCCGCAGGATGCCATCGATGAGTGGGTGAATCGGATGGCCTTCACGGTCGAGGATGTCCGGATCATCAAGCTTGGTGGTCCGGTGGGGGATGGCTCCGGTGGAGAGCCGCGGCCCGAACTGCTTGAGTCTGCGTACAGTGGCCGATCCCTCCTCGATGCGCGGGACGCGCTGGCGGGCGTATCCGATGTGTGGACGGGGGACGTAGCGGGTGACCATCGGGGGATTCGGGATCTCGTAGAAGGGAGTGGGTTGATGCGCAGGGTGGACGCACGCTTGTCGGAAGCCCGTTCGGCGCTCGCGTCCGTTCCCGAGCCACTTTCGGACGCCATCCTGTCGTCGCCCGACTCGGTTGCGGACGCCCAGGAGTCCCTGCTGCAACTGCAGATCGCGCTCCAGGTGGACCTCGCGCAGGCGCTCGGCGTGACCGTCACCTTCAATGACAACGACGGGGACTGAGCCGTGAAATCGTCGCTGCGCGCGGTCCTCGGCCGCAGCGCAGATCCTGCTTCCCTGGTGGCGTTTCGCGTTGCCTTTGGCATTCTTGCATCGGTGGCGGCCGCGCGCTTCGTTCTGCTCGGCTGGGTTGACGAGCTGCTGGTGCAGCCGACCTTTCATTTCACGTGGGTCCCGGGGCTCGCGGTACCACCCGCACCCGCGCTGTATGGGCTGCACCTGGTCCAGTTCCTGGCAGGCACATTCGTGGCCCTCGGGCGCTGGACCCGTCCGGCCCTTGCCGTCTGGCTGCTGGCCTTCGGTGCGGTGGAGCTTCTCGACAAGACCCTCTACTTGAACCACCACGTGCTCTTCATGCTGCTCGGGTTCTGGCTGTGGCTGGCCCCGGTGGGTCGCCTCCGGATGACAGGAGGTCCGCCTGTCGCGCTCGGCTGGCTGTGGCTCCTCCGAGCACAGGTCGCGAGTGTCTACGTCTGGGCGGGCCTCGCAAAGCTGGATGCAGATTGGTTGCTTCGCGGCGAGCCGCTGCACACCTGGCTTTCTGCGCGGCAGGACCTTCCGGTCCTGGGTCCCCTGCTCGCCGCACCTTCACTGGCGCTCGGCATGAGCTGGCTGGGGGCGCTCTACGATCTGGGCATTCCGCTGCTCCTGCTGTGCTCGCGGACCCGCACGCTCGCCCTGGTGCTTGTCGCAGGCTTCCACATCACGGTCGGCATGCTGTTCCCCATCGGCATCTTCCCGCTCCTCATGATGGTCTCCGCTACGCTGTTTTGCCGCCCCGACTGGCCCAGAAGGTGGGGGGGCGGCGGGGTGGAACCCGGAGCAGCGGTGGTGCGTGCGCCGCGTGGCCTCCCCTGGATCCTCGCGGTCGCATTGATGTGGTTGATCCCGGGTCGGTTCCTGCTGTTCGACACCGACGTCAACTGGACGGGAAGGGGATACCGCTTCGCCTGGCGGGTGATGTTGACCGAGAAGACCGGCATGGTCGACTATCGGGTCGTAGACCAGGACACCGGCCGCATCTGGCGCACCACGCCCACGCCGGATCTCACGCCTCTGCAGCATCAGCACATGCGGACCCAGCCGGACATGATCCGGGATTATGCGCTCCATCTCGCTCGTCGCCATGAAGCAGAAGGGCGGCGGGTCGCGGTCTACGCGGAGAGCTACGCCAGTCTCAATGGGCGGCCCGCCCAGCGACTGTTGCGCCCGGACGTCGACCTGACGAAGCCACTCGACGTGCTCTGGGGTGCAGGGTGGGTCCTCCCGCTCGAACATGCGGTGGAGTGATGGATTCCTGAGGGACGCGACGGTGGAGCGGTCTCAGCGGAAGATGTTCCAGAACGGCTTTGCGCGACCGCCGGTCCGGACCGTCCGGGCACGGTCCCGGATGAGGTCGACGGTGGCGGTGATGTCCGCGTACGCCACGCTCCGCGGCTCGACGTCCCGCAGCAGCTGGCCTGCATTGACGGCCGCCTCGCAACCGGCCTGGTCGTCGGCGATGGTGGCTGCGACCTCCATGCCGAGTTCCTTCTCGATGTCCTGCTGGGTGAGCTCGTTGCCACGGCCGACCTTGTTGACCACGAGCCGAATGCGGTCGCGCGCGATGCCCGACCGCTGCATGAGCTGGAGTCGCCGCGAGGCATTCCGTACGGAAACGACGCTTGGGGTTGTCACCAACAGCACCAGGTCCGCCCCGTGGGTCGCGGCGCGCGTGGCCGCGTCGATGCGGCCGCCGCAGTCGACGAGCACGTACCGGTACGCCGCGGCCACCGCGCGCATGACCTGCATGACATCCGCGCCTCGGACATCGATGCTCTCGACAAGCTCGGCCGGCTGGGCAAGGACGTGGATCCCGGAAGCGTGGACTGCGATGCTTTCAGAGATCAGTCTCTCGCCGACCCCGTCTGGGTCGCCGAACAGGTCGCGGATGCCGGACCGCGGTTGGAGATCGAGGAACGCCGCGGCATCGCCCATGCTGAAGTCGAGGTCGAGAACACAGGCGCTGTCAGTCGGGGCAATTTCGGCAGCGAGGTTGACCGAGAGGAAGCTCACGCCGGCGCCGCCCTTGGCGGAGACCAGCGCAACGACCGCTCCCGTTCCAGGGTCGCCATGCGAGCCGGGAGCGTTCCCTTGGGCCGGTCTTCCCGGACTGTCTCGTTCGTCGGGCATCACGACATGCTCATGGACGCGGGTTCGCAGGGCATCCGGGATGCGCTTCGGGTCGGCGCGTCGGGGGTGGGTACGTCCGGCCGGCGGACCCGGTTCCAGAGGGATGCCGGGTGCCGGTCGCCGGTCCGCTGGCGCTGCATGTCGGCTCCAGTTCCTGAAGGGGGAAATCATAGCGTCTCGGGTTCGAGTGCAACCGAGCGGCCCCGGATGGTTCTGGGTTGGCCACGCCAGCGAGGCGGTGGACCGGGGGAGGTATTCGATGACCACGGAGTTGATGCGAGGGGCCATCCCCAATCCCGCGGCACGCACCGGCCCGCTGCGCGCGACGGTCCGGCTCCCAGACGATGGCGCAGATCGGGGCCACACGGGCGCGCCCTGCGCATGGACCTGCCCGATGGCTGCACCAGTCCCGTGTGTGGCATCCATGCCCATGAGCACCCGTCGTTCCATGGCGCGCATCATGCCGCCGGGGCTGCGGACCCGGCGGTCAGGAGCCGGCGGTGGTCTCTACTGGCTGTGGGCCACCCAGGAAAAGGCTGTCGAGTGGGCCGCCGAGCGCAGCAAGGGCTGCGATGATGGCAACCAGGAGCAGTCCGGCGACCAGTCCGTACTCGACCGCGGAGACGCTGGGTCCATCCTTGGCGGGGCTGCTCACAGGCTCCATGAAAACGCTCCGGTCCAGTTGTTTTGGACGATGCTGCGCGAGAGGGAGTGTTCGTCGACGGCGCCCCCGCTCCGCCGACGGTAGACGGGTCGTCCATCCGGCGCAACCACTCCGCGCCGGAAGGGCGACGCTCGATGTCAGCGGGTAACGAGTGTGGGTCGCCAACCCGCCGCGCCGATTGTGGCCCGTCCCTCCAGAAGCGCCTCCAGCGGGTCGGCCGCGAGGGCCGCGCGCCAGCCCCGCAGCGCGGAAGGTCCCGCATGGAGCACCCGTTCCCGCCAGAACTCGGTGAGGAGCAGTCCGGGTGCGACACCGTTGGTCCGTCCGATGGCGTGCGCCCCAACCGTGAGGATCGACTCCCGGATCGCCCGGTCCGCGGGCGGTGCTGGCGGCGTCCCATCGTCGGGGGGCGCATGAATCAGGCGAAGCCACTGCTCCCCGTACTTGCGAATCTTGCCGCGGTTCATTCGGCGGTGGGCTTGGAGTGCTGCGAGAGAGGACGGCCGACGCCTCGCGAGGTCGAGAAGATGCGCATCGGGCAGGATGCTCCACGGCGGCTGGTCTGCGGCCTGTGCCTCGGCGTCTCTCCATGCCGACAGTCGCTGCATCGCCGCCCGCGCCTGCTCGTCGAGGCGGGGTGCGATCCGCATCCGCAGCCACCGTGCGTCGGGGTCCACGGGAGCCGCAGCCCGCGCGAGCACCGCCTCGCCGTCCTCAATGGCCCAGTCCACCCGCTCGGACGGGGCGCGTGCCACGAGGGCGTCCCACAGCGCCATGGCCATCCTCGCGTCATCTGCGGCGTAGCGCAGCTGGATCGCGTCGAGCGGGCGCCGGGACCAGTCGCTGAGTGCTGGCGCCTTGTCCAACGTCACGCCCAGCTCTGCTCTGCACAGGTCGGCCCGCGACCGCGGCCACGCGTGCCCTGCAAGGCCGGCGAGACGCTGTGGATCATGCAGGGCCCGAGGACGACCGCCCAGCCTTCCGAGCAGCGATACGTCTGTCTCCGCTGCGAATGCCACCCACGTACGCCCAGACAGCGCTGCAGCGAGCGGACGCAGGTCGAGCGCCTTCGGGTCGGCCACCCACATGCCGCCATGGTCATCCGCAATCTGGATGAGCATCAGTTCCGGGCGGTAGCGCCGCTCCGCGTGGAACTCGGTGTCCAGCCCGACCCGAGCCAGGCGGCGCACGTGGGTGCAGAGCTGCTGCAGCTCCGGCTGGGAGTCGATGAGGCGTGGCGAGGGCATGGACATGGCGGCGCCGCGTAACCCGTAGTGGGAGGCACCACCGAACGAACCCCAGCCCCGACAGAACCTGGGCGGACGCGCAGGCGGCGCGGGCGTGGGAGAGTCGGCTCTTCAGCGCACCCGGTTCCCGGACGGCACGAACGTGGGCCATGGATGCTGCACGTTCGGCGAATGTTCCTCCGATCGATGTGCCGTCCCTGGTCCACGATACAGGGCCGACGGTGCGCGCACGCGCTCCGCGAGGAGGTCCATGCCCTCGAAGCGCCCGCTTGCGCACATCCCCGTCCATGATGGGGGACTGGCCTATGCCCAGGTCTGGGAGGACCCGGCCGTGCTGCAGAAGGCGCTCCGGGTTGGCCCCGAAGATGACGTCCTCAGCATCTGCGGAGCGGGCGACAACGCATTTGCCCTTCTGCTCGCTGGAGCGCGGTCGGTGACCTGTGTCGATGTCGCAGAGCCGCAGCTCGCCATCGCGGAGTACAAGCTGCAGGCTGCGCGCGCCCTGCCGATCCAGTCGTTCCGGAGCGCGCTCGGCCTCGACGCGTTTGGCCGCCGGGTGTGGTTCTACCACCATGTCCGCCCCACCCTCGGGCCCCGTGCTCGCGCCTTCCTCGACGCGCATGAGGATCTCATCCGGGAGGGGCTGCTGGGCGCAGGTTCGTTCGAGCGGGGATTGCGCCGATTCCGAGAGCAGCTGCTGCCGCGCATCCACCCACCTGCGCGGGTGGAGCGGTTGCTCTCGATGTCCGACCCCGCCGCCCAGACCGCCCTGTACGACGCAGAGTGGGACACGCTGATGTGGCGGGGGCTGTTCAAGCTGGCGTTCGACCCACGCATCATGGCAGGCCGCGGAAGGAGTCCCGGCGCTCTCGAGCACATCGAGGGCTCGGTGCCCGGGAGAATGCATGCCCGCGCCGCGCGTGTGCTCTGCGAACTGCCCGCGGCGTCCAACTACCTCCTCCATTGGTACCTCTCCGGCCGCTACCCGGACCTCGAGCGGGGGCCGCCGTACCTGACGACGGCCGGCCATGCTGCGCTCGGGGAGCGGGGGGAGCGCGTGCGCTTCGTCGCCGGGGACGTGCTTTCTGTTCTCCGTGGATGCGCGGACGACAGCTATTCTGCCTTCAACCTCTCGAACATCTTCGAATACATGGACCTCGCGGACACCGAGACGATCCTCCACGAAGTCGCGCGCGTGGGTCGTCCGGGGGCTCGCATCGTCTACTGGAACCTGCTCGTCGAGCGGCACCGTCCGGATTCCCTGGCGGACCGGATCGACCGTGATGAGTCGCTGGCGCGCGAACTGGGGGTGCAGGACCGCGCCTTCGTCTATGGTGCCGTGCAGGTCGAGCAGGTTCGTTGAAGCGCCCTCCCGTCAGGCGTCTCGGGCGGCGTAGACCTCCAGCCAGCGGACGATGTCGGCGGACTCGAACAGCGGCTCGTCGTCGATGTACAGGCAGGGCACCTGGGTACGCCCGGTCCGTGCCCGATGTTCGCGCCGCGCGTCGGGGTCGGTTCGGGTGTCTCTCAGGATGGGCTGGATGCCGAGCTCCGCAAGCGATGCCATCACGACCTTGCAGTACGGGCAGCTGTCGAACTTGAAGAGAACAAGCTGGCGTGGCTGATCTGGGGCAGGAACGCCGAACGCAGGAACGGATGGCGCGGACCGCATCACCGGGGGTGGGGGCGATGCGGGTGATGCGTGCGCTGACGGTGGCGTCGGCGCCCTGGACGCGCTGCGGCGGGCGAGACGACGGAGGATGCGGCCAAGCATGGAGGCTCCGGGGAGGCGTCTCAGTAGGCTAGCATCCGCGCGTCCGCCGTCGAGCAGGCCGGTGCCCTCCTGGACCCAGGGACCGCCATGACGTCAGCTCTCCGGACACAGCCCTGGCTGGGCGCTCGCGATGCGGACGCCCGGCCCTCCATCCGGGTCGTCCACCGTCCACTGATGCGGTGGAAGCGCCGCGGTATCGGCACCGAGTGCGCCCGGCGGATCGGCCCGGATGCGCGCCGACACAGGCGCAGGCGTGTCGGTGGGCCATTGCGGTCCCGCGGGCCGGCCCTCCACGGCAGCCAGCGCTTCCCGATAGGCGAACCAGTTGTCGTCGCCGGCTGCTGTGAGCACCCCTGGGTCGCGGGCCTCCAGATCTGCGCTGGCGCAGGAGGAGAGTCGCCGATCCAGTGCGCGGCGAAGGCGCGTGCGGTCGCGCCGAGCGGTATCGGAGCGTGCCCAACCGCGGAGGTCCCAGGAACTCCCGGCGCCGGGTCGAAGCACCAGACGGCGGCCGTCGAGCGCGTCGTCTCGCAGTTGCCCGGCCTGGTCGTGCAGCGGCACGGTGGTCGGACGAAGATGGAAGTCCGCAGCGACGGCCAGCGAGGCCAACATGCCGAGAATGGCGGCGATGGACCGGGGCCGCCCGGGGAGCGCTGCGCCACCGAGGCCCGCGGAGAGCCCGAATGCGGGCGCGAGGGTGAGCAGGAATCGTTCGTCGAGCGGGGGCACCAGCAAGAGGATGAAGGCGAATGTGGTCGCTCCTCCCACCACCAGAATCGGCCAGCCCGGTGCGCGGTCGCGGAGCCAGGCGAACAGCAACGGCAGCCCGGCGACCGCGAGCGTCGGGGACAGGACGGTCGCAATCAGTCGGGTGGGGTAGAACGAGAGCCGCGCCGTGTCGATGGTGGCGGCCTGGAGCACCATCGCGCGGAGGGTCGTTCCCCCGGGCATCTGCCCGATGGACGCCAGCGCGGCCGGCTCCACGCCCGGTGGGGGCTGGAAGGTGCTGCTGGTCATGGCGCCGAAGCTTGTGCTCCCCGATGCGATGAATCCGCCGATCATGCCTCCCGCGACCAGCAGTGTTGCGAGACCGACCCGAGCGGCGGCGTGCCGGTTGCGGAGCCAGAGGTGGGTGAGAGCGCCCGCGACCAGAGGGAGGCCGAATGGGAGCGCCGACCACTTCACGAGACAGGCCACCGAGAACAGCATGCCGGCCGCGGCGCCCCGCGCCAGCGGGCGCCCGCGCTCCGCGTGCAGGAGTGTGGCGAGCGCTGCCCAGAGCAGCGCCGTCATCGGAAGGTCGTAGTAGTACCGCGTCGCACTGGCGTGCAGGGCCGGAATCGCTGCCGTTGCGACCATCGCCCACGGCCCGGCACCGGGCCGCAGCGCTTCGGCAGCTCGTGCCGTCGCCAGGGCCAGTCCAGCCCACCAGAGCAGACCCGTCCATGCCACCGCTTCCGCGGTGTGGCCGATGAGAGGGGCGACCGCCGCGGTCAGAAGCTGGAGGCCTGGCGGATACAGGCCGTCGAGCTGTACCAGTGCGGAGAGCGGATCCGGACCGATCCCCTGCGCGATCCGCAGCTGAAGACGGAGCCGCGCCAGATGCTCGATGTACGGCGCGGCAGAGTCTCCGTAGCCGTCCATGGGCGAGCTGGTGAGCCGCATGGCGACCATGGTCGCCAGGCCCAGGAGTGCGGCGAGTGCCGCTGCGCGGTCCCTCATGGACGCCGCCCGGGCCACAGCACGGCGAGGAAGGCGAGGACCGCAAGACCGATCCGCGCCAGTCGGAGGAG
>JAYYRS010000027.1:0-4554 GCA_036126975.1 Myxococcota bacterium | reverse complement strand
CCGTGGTCACCATCACCGGCGCCGGGCTCGGTCACTGCCGCTGCAGCTGATGCATCCCAGACCGGTTCGGCGCTGCGAGTGGATGGAACGGCGCCGGAGGGGAGACCCACGAAGATGCGCAGGGGCCGGGCTGCAGCCGTCTGGCCATCGCCCGGGTCAGACGAGCCGGGATCTGCATCGGGCACCGTCGGCGGCACGGTGGGGACATCCGCTGCACTGCCTGCGGCCACGACGCCCCCATCCGCCGCTCCCGCCGGAGCGATCTCGATGCGGATCGTCGGTCGCTCTTCGAAGGCGTCCAACACCTGCTGCGCCTCCCCCGGACCGCTCGAAACCGCCGCGGCGCCCGGGCGCTGCGATTCGTTCGATTCTGGTGGGCAGGGCGCGTCCCCGCCCGTGCCGCTGCCCGGTGCTCTGCGGCTGGGGGCGCCCCGAAACAGGCGGGGCCGGTTGCGGTCGCGGCTCATCCCTGCATCCCCCCGCAAGACCGCGGTCGGCGACTGCCCCTGCCCGCACCCTGCCGCGGACGTCGCCTCGTGCACGGGCGGCCCGCCCCTGACGGGTCGACGTCCATCCGGACGCGGAGAGGTTCCGGGTTCACCGGCCGCACGCGTCGGCAGCGTACAGTCCGCGGCCTTCGGACTGCGCAGCCTCCTCGGCACGGGCGGCCTCGCCCGAGAAACGCTCTGCGTCTCCACTGCCGACACCGCTGTATTCCTCGGCGTAGCCCGCGCGGATCATCAGCGTGTTGAGGAGCACGCGGTAGCCGTCCTCCTCATCGTTCAGGCCAAAGTCGTCGAGATCCTCGAGGATGGGAACGATCTCGTCGTCGAGGTCCACATCGATGAACAGCCACGCCAGCGAACGGTCGTAGATGTCCGTGCACTCGTTGTCATAGAGGACACTGACCTCGCGCCCGAGCGCGACCTGGGACAGGAACGCCCGGGCTTCTTCGCCGTAGCACTCCGCGGCGGTTGCCCCGTTGGCGATTTCGGGTGCCGCAGTCCCCAGGAACCGCACCCGCTCCGATGCCTCGTCACCGCACCCGTCGAGGTCGACCGTGTCTCCATCGAGGACACACGCGACCTGCGCGGTCCGGTCCGGCGCGCAGTACGAGGGCCCCAGGATCGGGACCTCATCCAGGGGGTCCCGGCATCCTGTGCTCCCGAGGAGCGCGGCAGTCAACAGCAGCCAGCGGAAGCCCATGCGACCGAGCTTAGCACCGGGCCGGAGGCGGTGGTACGATCCAGGTGATGCGCTCCGTCCCGGCCGACGAGACCCCGACTGCCGGCCCGGACGCAGTGGGAGAGGACCACGTGGCCACGGGCGATGACGATTGGGTCGTGGCGGCGCGGGGCGTCGGGAAACGGTTCGACATCTACCTGAACGACCGCAACCGCATCTACGAGTTCTTCGGGAACCGGGCGCACCACACGCCGCACTGGGCCCTGCGGGACGTCGACTTCAAGGTCCAGCGGGGACACAGCTTTGGTGTGATCGGGCCGAATGGAGCCGGAAAATCCACCCTCCTTCGCATCATCGGCGGGATCACACGGCCCAGCGAAGGGCAGCTCGAGGTCCGCGCATCGCTCTCGACACTCCTCGACCTCGGGCTCGGATTCCATCAACAGTTCACCGGACGCGAGAACATTCGTCTCAACTGCAGCCTGCTCGGGATGCGGGACGACGACATCGACGCCCGCATTCCCAACATCATCGCGTTCGCGGAGCTCGGCGATTTCATCGACCTTCCCGTGCGCACGTATTCGGCAGGGATGAACCTTCGGCTCGGCTTCGCGATCGCGGCCCACACAGACAGCGACGTATTCCTGGTTGATGAGGTCCTCGCCGTGGGAGACCAGTACTTCCAGCGGCGCTGCGTTGGCAAGATCGAGGAGCTTCTGGCCGCGGGACGCACCATCATCCTGGTGAGCCACGACCTCCATGCCGTTCGCAGCCTGTGCGACCAGGCCATGTGGTTGGATGGCGGCCGCGTTCGCGCAATCGGTCCCGCGCGCGAGGTCGTCGACCGGTACATGGACATCGAGCGGGAGAGAGCAGCCGGCCCCCGGGCCCGTCGCGTCGCCCCGTTCCCCAGCGCACCGCCCCCGACGGCGGCGCCGGAGACCCGCTATCAATCGACCGTGGACGACCCGCGTCTGAAGGCCGCCATCACGGAAGCCTGTGCGGTGCCCGACGCCAATGCGCGGTGGTTGGAGCAGGTCGAGACCGAGGCGTATGACGTCGTCGACGGAGATACGGCCATCGTCCAGGGGACCGGAGAGGTCCGCGTCCAGAGCGTACGCATCCTCGATGGGTCGGGGCGTCCACGCAGCCGCTTCCGCACCGGGGAGGACCTCGTGGTCGCGGTCACGTTCCGGACGACCGAGGCGATCGAGGACCCGATCTTCGGCGTTGCGATCTTCCGGGCCGACGGGGTCTACGTCCACGGACCGAACACGCGCTACGACCAGGTGCTCGCTGGCACCTACCATGGCATCTACACCTACTTCATCCGGTGGCCGAAGGTGCCCTTGCTGAGCGCCCGATACCGCCTTTCGATTGCCGTCTTCGACAAATCCCATCTGAAGCCTCATGTCTGGCACAACCAGCTTCATGACTTCGAGGTCGTCGCCGACAAGGAGGACCATGGGATCGTCCTTCTTGAACATGGCTGGGGCCTGATCACCCACTTCGAGGACGTGGGCGGGTGAACCGGGTCCTGCTGGTCGGCCGAGGTCCACTGCCCACCCCAGACCAGACGACCGGCGGGTTCGCCCAGCTGCGCACCCGGCACTTCCTAAAGGCCCTGACGGCGGCCGGGTATGACGTGCGGCTTCTGCTGCTGCACCCCACCGGGTCTCCCCCTGCTCTGCCCGGGGGTGACGACTGGTCCGGCGTCTTCATCGTCGAGGAAGAGGGGCCCGGCTGGCTCGACCAGTGCGCGGTGCACGGTCGCGATGCGGACGTGGTCGTATCGGCGGGCCCCTACGCACCGGGCCGCGCTGCCGTGGCCGCCGCGGGTGATGCTCCCCTCTGGGTGGACGTGCCCGGCGACCCATACGCGGAGCTCGAGGCCGTGTCCCGGGCGTCCCCCGTACCGCTTTCGCCTGCGCGGACCGCGGCGGCCCATGCCGCCTTCGCACCGGTCCTGGCCCGGGCCGATGCCCTCTCCACCGTGAGCGCACCCCAGCGCCTCGCGCTGCTCGGCCAGCTCGGCGTCGCGGGTCGCCTGCACCCGCGCCCACCCGTGCACCCGGTGCCCATCGCATTCGACCTGCCCCTCCCGCGCCGCACTCCGCGAGCCCGCGACGCCAGCACGCCGCTGACGGTCGCCCTCGCCGGGAGCGCGAACCCGTGGATGGACATCTCCGGCCTCGTCGATGCCTTCCGTGCGGTCCAGGACCGCCGCCCCGACACCCGATTCATCGTGACCGGCGGGCCGGTCGCAGGGCTCCCCGCGCCGGACTGGTCGCTCCTTTCCGCATGGGCAGGGGAACATGCGGACACCGTATCGATGCTCGGCTGGATCCCGCACGGCGACCTGCCCACCGTACTCGGTGCGGCCCACGTCGGCGTCTTTGCCGACCGTCCAGCCGGACTCGAGCCGGAGCTGGGTGACCGAACACGCGCTCTCCTGTACGCGTGGCTGGGTCTCGACATCGTCGCCACGGACCGGAGCGAGCGGATGCGGGATCTGCACGCCTCAGGAGTCGCGACGGCGGTCCCTGCGGGTCGGCCCGATGCACTGGCGGCTGCGCTTCTGGCACTCGCCAACCGGGACCGGGATGTCGATCGGAGCCGTTCCTTGTCCGCCCATCTCGAGGCCCACAGCGCACCGGCGGAGCTCGCGGCTCCCTTGCTGTCGTGGGTTGCCGCTCCCCGGCGAGTGGAAGCGGTCGAGTCTCCGTCGGCCATCCTCTCCGCCGAGCGGGACCGGTTGCTGCAGGAGCTTCACACCATGCATGCATCTCCGACGTGGCGGCTGCTCGCCCGTCTGCATCAGCGGGTGAAGGGCAGTTCCTGACGCCGCGGACGGATGCCGGGCACGTCCTCAAGCCCGGTTCGACGAACCCCACGCAGCCCCGCCCCGGGCGCCGGACTCGCCCAGCTGGTCGAGGACCCATCCCACCCGGGCGTCCAGCGAGGTGAGATCGACGGGCAGCATCGCGTATCGCTCCGGAGGGGCCTCACGGTGCAGGAGGCCCTCCGCCATGGCCTGGAAGGAGCGCTGCACCCAGGGGTTGGAACTGCGAACGCCGTCTGCCTCGAGCGGCAGCGCACCCCACGGGAGGCACACCACCCGGTCGTAGTCCGCCAACGCTCCGAGCGTCTCCCGGAAGAATGTCTTTGTCCCTTCCCGGTCGCTGGTGAAGCGGTAGGTCAGCCAGAACGCGGCGTAGTCGACAGGGCTGCGGTCCGCGACGAACCCGCCCGACCGGGCGACGGCGTCCGCCTCGCGAGCCCGCTGTTCCGCCCACAGCTCACGCACGAGCGCCTTCAGGCCTTCGAATCCCAGCCGCTGCACATCCAGCCCCGCCTCGAGCCGAGCCC
>JAYYRS010000026.1:0-7148 GCA_036126975.1 Myxococcota bacterium | reverse complement strand
GGTGCGGCATCATGAGTGGGTGGCGCACGGCTCGGGGGGAGGCGGGGAGCAGTTCCCGGTATTCAGTGATTCGCCCGGATCCCATTGCTCCAGCGTCGGCGGGTACGTGGGGGCCGAGACCTATGTCGGAAGGCACGGCATGAGCCTGCGTCTCGATGGACTCGAGCCGGGATTCAATGGCCACGCACGGGCCCGCGACATCGTGGTCCATGGGGCCGGATACGTGAGCCGCGCACACATCGAGCAGCACGGTCGGCTCGGACGATCGTGGGGGTGCCCGGCGGTCCGTCCGGCAGTGAGTGGTGCCGTGATCCAGGAACTTGCGGGTGGCGGCCTGCTCCTGGCCTGGGCTCCCGATGCGGCGTGGCAGGAGGGCTCGGCGTTGCTCGCATGTGGGCGGTCGGCCCGGCCGCGCGCCGGGGGAAGGATGCTCCGGTCGAGCGATTGAGCCGACGACATCCCGGAGGCGGGAGCGTGCTACCGTCCTTGAATGCCCGAACGTCCTGACCTGGACTACATCGTGCCGCTCATCGCGCGTGCACTGGTCGGCTCCCGCATCATCGATGTCCGGGTCGAGGACCCCGTGGTGCTGCGGGTGGCGGTCGAAGGGGACGTCCGCTCGCTGCTTCCGGGACGATGCATCGAACGCGTCGTACGGCGGGGCCACTTCGTAATGTTCGGCCTGGATGGTTCGCCCGCGCTGGAGGTGGCGATCCATCCCATGCTGGCCGGTCGGTTCCGGGTCGATTCCCCGCAGGACCGGCTGCACAAGACCACCGCGCTGGTGCTGGTCGTGGAGGATGCAAGGGGCGAGGTGCGCGAGCTGCGGTACCGGGACGATCGGCAGATGGGCAAGGTCTATGTGCTCGACCCGGCCGACCGCGCGAGGGTCCCGCGCCTCGGAACCATCGGGGTCGACGTGCTTGGGCCGGAGTTCACTGCGGCCGTGTTCCAGGAAATGGCGAGGAAGAGGCGGGACCAGGTCAAGCTCTTCCTCCTCGACAAGACCCAGCTCGATAGCCTTGGCAACGCCTACGCCGATGAGGCGCTGTTCGAGGCCGGGGTGCATCCGAAGTCGCGCGTTCGGGATCTCGACGTGGCGGCGCTGGACCGTCTCCATGGTGCCATCATCCGGGTCCTCCAACAGGCATCCGCGGAGGTCCGGCGGCGTGCGCCACCGATCGATGGAAAGGTCCGCGATTTTCTCAAGGTCCGGAATCGCAAGGGAAAGCCATGCGTGGTCTGCGGGCATCCGATCCGCGTCGCGGGCGTACGAGGTCACGACGCCTTCTTCTGCGGTGTCTGTCAGCCTGACACCAATGGCCGGGGATTCATCGACTGGCGGAGGTCGGGTCGGTAGCCGTGCCGGGGCGTGGCCCTCCGACCCGCAGAAGACGGTGGACCCTGGGGAAGGGCAAAGGCGCTGACGGGTGTTGGAGGTGCGGATTCCACGCGGTACCGTGGATGGGACGGAGCGTCGCAGATGTCCAACCAGCCCTCCCCTGCCCACGCACCTCCCGGGACCGAGGGTTTCCTCGACGGCTTCCTGCCGCGCATGACGGCGAACGCGGTCGCGATGGCGGGCGTCGCGGCGCTGACGTGGTGGATGGTCGACGACCGGGCCAGCGAGCAGGCGCATTCGCTCGAGGCGGCCCGCGCCGAGGCAGCGCTGCTGCGATTCGAGCGGGATCGCATGCAGGCCCTCTCCCAGGAGCTCGCGCGGGAGGTCCACGATGCTGGAATGGAGGCCGAAATCGCCCACTGGCAGCTCCGATGGACCGAGGAGCGGCTCCGGCGGCTGGAGGCGGAGGGCAGCGACGGGAACGCCGCGCCCCGGGTGCGTGCCGCATCCCGGATCGAGCCGTTGGATGCGCCGGCTGCCGCCTTCCTGGCGGAGCAGGTCGACGCGCTCGTTGCGCAGGCCGATCACCGGTCGGAGGCGCCCGAGCCGGCGGGGGGCAGTGGCGCCGAGCCAGACGCGGGGGTGTCGCCGTTGGGAGGGGGATTCGAGGCGCAGCCTTTCGACGCACGCATCCCCGCGCTCCGCGCCGCCTCCGGACAGCGCGACCGGGATCGCGCCCTCGCGGCGTGGAAGCAGGTCGTCGAAGAGGTGGTCGTCGCCGAGTGCGGTGGTCGGTTCAGCCAGGCGGGACGCTGGCGGTGCGAAGACGAGCACCGCCGAGACCTCTGGCCCTACACGGATGCCGCCATCGACTGTCTCCTCAGCGGAAACGCGGTACCGGACTACGTGGCCGACCTGCCGCTGGTGGACCTGCCCTCCCACTCCGTGCCGCTGGACGAGGGTGCGCTCATCCTGTGCGACGGGGCGCTCTCGAATCTCTAAGGCTGCCCGCTGCGCTCGCGGCTTCGTCGGCGCCGTGCGGGACTGCGCTGGCGCTCACCCTGCAGCCGTGCGACGGTCCCGATGCCTCAGGAGGGTTGCATGTCCGAGGACCGCACCTGGCGACTGCCCTGGTCTCGCGCCGACCTCCCCGCCCTGCGAATCGCCGCTGAAGACGTCGCGCGGGGCTTCGCTGGCGTGTCTGCGTCGGTGGAGGACGAAGGCGAGGGGGACCTCACGGTCTTCTTCACCGTTCCGGGCGACCCGGAGGCGGAGTTCGAAGAGCAACGGGAGGACAGCACCTGCGAACTCGCCGTCTATGAAATCGACGGGCGGTTCCTGCTGTGCCTGGAATGGGATGCGGCCGACAACAGCTGGCTGGACGACGAAGCGGATCAGCTCGCCGAAGAGATGGCCGATGCCCTTGAGGGCCGACCGGTCTGAGCCCGCTCAGCGGTCCCGCCGCCGGGTGCGCGGAGCGAATGCCTGCTGGACCTCCGACAGCTCGAGCCGGACCCATTCCGGGCCCGGCGTCAGCTCGTTCCACCAGTCCCGGTCCTGATCCGGTCGCATGAATCGACCTGGTTCGGTGCTGCGCCAGGCCATGGGTCCCGCGATCACATACAGCGCGTCCCCGTCCATCAACCAGCCATTCCGGTCTACGAATACCACGACCTGATGGCCAACAATTGCGGGTGGGTGGTAGGAGTCGGCGACCATGGGTGCATCGGGTGCCAGCGCGCCTGTCGAGGCACCGGGGGCACCGATGGCGACCGGAACACGGATGGTCGCGGTGTCCCGTCGACGGCCCCGCAGGGCATCGCGGACCGAGATCTGGGCCCGGTCGTGGGGCACGGTCGCATCATCGTTCCGGCTCACGGCCTGGATCGTTCCGATGTAGACATCGCGGGCGTCCCGTCGGTAGTGCTCCAGCAGCTCCCGCGAGAGCGCCTGGGTCTGCCGAACGAGGTCGTCGTCGGTGGGGACGATCTCGAAGTCGGGCGGTGCGGCAACGGCGACTGCAAGTAGCAGCGGGAGCATGATCGAGCTCCGGTGGTGAGACGAGGAGACCGTAGCACCGTGCTGAAGCCACGGCACTGGCGGCTACCAGTACGTGGCCCGGACGGTGACGTCATCAAGGACCCTGGCAAGGCAGCTGATGCGCTTGGCGGCGTCGACACCGTTTCTGGTCTTCAGACCCCGCTCGAACGGGGTCTCCCGAGAAAGCGCCTCCGGGGCATCCTCGATGCGGAGACCACACGCCCCGCAGACCCCCTCTGCGTCGCAGCTGGCACCCACGGGGAGTCCGGTGGTCCGGACGGCATCGAACAGGGTCGTGCCCGCGGGAACCTCCGCGACGCGACCGGACGGAGCGCAGCGGACGCGAACGTATCGTGGCATCTCCACCTCCCATGGCAGCCTGCCACGGTGCGGGGTCGCGCGGGTCGGTTACCCCGCCCCCATGAGCACCGACATCCACCTGCCCGCCGCGTCCTCCCTGGACCTCCTGTCGACCTCGCCCGTCGTGCTCGTCATCGGACGAGCCGATGTCCTGCGTGCCGCAGAACACGTCCGGGACGGGATCGGATTGGACGGTCCGGCGTGGTCGGCCATGCTGGAACGCACCAAGCCTGGAGACGCAGGCGCATCGGCCACGACCTGGATCGGCCCGAGGAAGGTCATCCTCGGCGTCCTGCCCGAGGTCTGCTCGCGACACAACAGCCCTTCGCGTGCATGGGCGATCCCCGGGCTCGTCAAGGCCGTTGCGAACGAGGCGGACGCCCTGGTCGTCCACCTCCTGTCAGACGCGACGCATGCCGTCGCCGCCGGGCTGGCCACCGCCCGGGCCGTTCCCCTCTTCGATGGCACCTCCAGCGCGTCAGAAGCGCGCACGCTCTCCGTGGTGCTGCTTGCCGGGGAGATGCCCGTCCTGCCGGCGGGCCTGCGGGAGGGGATGGACGGCGTGCGCCTCGCTGCAAGGCTCTTCGACATGCCGACCAACCACCTCCACACCGACGCCTTCGTCGCGGAGGCCCAGGCGGTGGCGGACCGCACGGGCGCGGGCATCGAGGTGGTCCGTGGAGACGACCTCCGCGACCAGGGGTTCGGCGGCATCTATGGGGTGGGGCAGGCCGCAAGCCGGCCCCCGGCCATGGTCGTCCTCCGGCATCGGCCGACGGCGGCCACCCGTCACGTGGCCTGGGTGGGCAAGGGGATCGTGTACGACACCGGCGGCCTCTCGCTCAAGGGCAAGACGGGAATGCCGGGCATGAAGGGAGACATGGGAGGGGCCGCGGCGGTGCTCGGTGCCTTCTCTGCTGCGGTCGCCCAGGGCGTGGAGTATGCCGTCACGGCGGTGTTGTGCCTCGCCGAGAACGCGATCGGACCCGATGCGCAGCGGCCCGACGACATCATCCGGATGAAGTCCGGGAAGACCGTCGAGCTCAACAACACGGATGCGGAAGGGCGCCTGGTGCTCGCGGACGGTGTGGCATGGGTCTGCGCGGAGGAGTCGCCTGACGTGCTGATCGACTGCGCCACCCTGACGGGCGCGGCCCTCGTCGCAACCGGCAAGGTCCATGGCGCGTTGTACTGCAACGACGAGGCGTTGGAGCAGACCGCCGTCCGGGTCGGACGCGCCGTGGGAGAGCCCGCGCATGCGCTTCCCTACGCGCCAGAGCTGTTCCGCAAGGAGTTCAAGTCTGCAGTCGCGGACATGCGCAACTCCGTCAAGGACCGGGCGAATGCCCAGTCGTCCTGTGCCGGGCAGTTCATCGGGAATCATCTTCCGGAAGACGCCCCACCCTGGCTGCACGTGGACCTCGCCGGGCCTGCATGGAACAGCGACGGTCGAGGTACCGGCTACGGTGTCGGACTCCTGCTCGCCATCGGCGCCGCGGGCTGAGCCTTGGCCGAGGCATTCAACCCAGCAGACCTCTCGGTCGAGCCCAAGGCTCGATGGGCGGACCTGCACGCGCAGATCCGCGCCGTCGTGGCGGGTGAGCGATCCCGCACGGCCCGATTTGCGACGGCGGCCTGCATGCTCAAGCAGGCGATGGGAGACCGGTTCTATTGGGTCGGGTTCTACGTGGTGGACCCGGAGCGACCCGCTGAGCTGGTGGTCGGCCCCTACCAGGGCACCCTTGCATGCCTCCGGATCGAGGTCGGGCGGGGCGTCTGCGGCACTGCCGCCGCGGAGCGCAGGACGGTCGTGGTTCCGGATGTCCATGCATTCGCCGGCCACATTGCATGTGATGCAGCCACACGCTCGGAAATCGTCGTCCCGGTGTTCGCTGGCGATGGGACCCTGGCTGCCGTCCTGGACGTGGACAGCACCGAATCCGCTGCATTCAGCGCCGTGGATCAGGCAGGTCTCGAGTCCATCTGCGGCGACCTTCTGACCGTCTGATCACCGGTGGCATGAGGGCCGTCCGCGTCCGTGGACCGAGCGCCCTCCCGACGCCACTGCGGTGCGGTCGGTGGAGGCGCGCACCCGACATTCGTGGTTGACTACGCCCACGTTGGTCCCTGCCCTGCTGGCGCTGCTGCTCCCGACCGCCTCGGCGGACCCCGCAGCCGTGGCCGCACCCGGTGCGGCGGAGCCGATGGAGCGCGGACCGAGCCCGGAGGACACGGGTGTCCCGGTGGTGCTCGACAACCATCTGGAGGTGTTGCGGAATGACTGGGTCTATCCGGGGCCGGCGCGCACACGGGAGCGCCGGGGACGGGTCACGGCCCACGAAGTCGTGGTCGTCCTCGACGAGGTGGAGGGCAGCGGTTGCAAGGGCCGCTGGGGACGCATCGAGGGGGGGGGCTTTCTGTGTCTCGATCGGACCCGGCCGACGCCCGAGGCTCCCACGGCCCTGCCGCGACTGCTGGCGTTCGATTCGCCGGAGCCCGCGGAGTTCTGGGACTACGTGAAGACCGGCGAATGGGACCGGGCGCCGGATGCAGAGGCCGAGGCGCTCGTCCCGTGGATCTACGGCAAGCGCTGGCGGAGATGGCAGGGGGAGTTCTTCGACAGCCGGAGGGATTTCGAACGCTACCGGGCCCCATCGGACCGACAGCTGGAGGGCAACCGGAAGTACCACTTCGCGGGTGTGGAGGAGACCCGCCGCGGCGCCGTCCTGACGCGCCGCAATGGACAGGTCGTGCCGATGGACGGCATCCATCTGTACCCAATCCCCCGGTTTGCCGGTCGCAATCTGGAGGACGATCCGCTGCCGTCCGGACGCATCCCTGGCTGGGTTCACGGCTACGAGGGCGGAATCATGCGCGCCGCTCCGGAACCGGACGCTGCCGTCGGCGCGGAACTGGCCTATCACCAGTTCCTCGTGCTCGATGCGGTCCCAGCGGATCCGGAAGGGCGGTGGTGGCGGGTCCCTGATGGCCTGGGCGACGGCGTGGATGGGTTCGTCTCGGATGAAGAGGGCGTTCGTCGATGGTCGACAGCGCCGCTGCCGACCGGTCTGCTCCCCACCGAGGTCTGGGTCGACGTCGACGTCCGGCAGCAGATGCTCACGGTCTACGAGGGAACCGTTCCGGTCTACGTCACCATGGTGTCGACTGGCAAACGGGGCCACTCCACGCCGCTCGGGACCTTCCGCATCTACGACAAGATGGTCACGGTCGACATGGTCAGCCGAGAAGACGCGGCGGAGGATGACCGCTACCACGTCGAGGCCGTGCCCTGGAGCATGCACTTCTGGCCGCGGTATGCGCTGCACGGCGCCTACTGGCACTGGGGGTTCGGGAATCGGGCGAGTCATGGCTGCGTGAACATGAGCCCTCGCGATGCCCGATGGAT
>JAYYRS010000025.1:0-6629 GCA_036126975.1 Myxococcota bacterium | reverse complement strand
ATCGGCGCGGGGTTCTACGCAGCGGTGCTTGCGGTCTCGGTGGCGGCCAGTCGCGGGCCAGCCCGCTACGACCGGGCTGCGCACATCATCTTCTTTGGCGGTGTGCTGGGTGTCTGCTACTCCGTGTTCCTCGCTGGCGTTTCCCTGAAACTCGGTGCCTGGTGCCTGTTCTGCATCAGCCTCTATGGACTGAACCTGCTGCTGCTTGTTGGCGGTGCCCTGCAGGCGAGGACGTTGGAGGGAGAGACGCTTCTGGGTGGGATCGCGCCGGCGCTTCGCGGCGGTGACGACAAATCGATGTCGTTGATGGCCACGGCAGGCATTGTCGTGATGGCGGGCTCGTTGTTCGTCTACAACCAGTCGGGCGGTGACGGACCGACCGCCGGTGAGGTTCTCGCCGACAAGGCCCCAGCCGATATCGACCCCGCGGAACTGGCAGCGCTGTTTCAGGCGCCCAAGGCTCCCCTGGAGGTGGACGGAACGGAGCCGGTGCTCGGAGACCCCTCCGCGCCATACGTGGTGGTCGAGTTTGCGGATTACGAGTGCCCGCACTGTGCAGCGACCGCGCCCGAGCTGAAGGCCCTCGTCGAGGCGCACCCGGAGATCCAGCTGCAGTTCAAGCACTACCCGATCAGCAATCTGTGCAATGAGGCCATTGGCGCTGCGGGCCACGAGAATGCCTGCGCAGCGGCGGCCGCTGCAGAATGTGCCCGCCTCCAGGGCCGGTTCTGGGAGCTGTCCGCGCTGATGTTCAAGAACCAGCAGTACCTTGCCAAGGACGACATCCGGTTCATGGCTGGACAGGTCGGATTGGACACAGCTGCGTTCGAAGCGTGCATGGCCGACCCGGCGACGGAGCAGGCGGTGCGGGTCGATGCGGCTGCGGGTGACCGGGCCGGATTGACCGGGACCCCGACGCTGTACCTGAAGGGCGTCAAGGGTGACGAATGGCTGCATGTGCGCGGCCTCGGTGATGAGGTGGCCGCCCTGGTGGCCGCCCACAAGGAGGGCATCGAGCTCCCGCCCACGCCGGCCTTCGCGCCGCCGCAGCGGTAGGCCCGTGGCCCGGTGGGCCGAGATGCGCCTCGTGGTGCCGCGCGAGCGAGTGGACGACGTCAGCGCAGTGGTACTCGAGCTCGAGGCCGTGGGCGTGCAGGAGGACTACCTGCCGGGCGAGGCCCCGGAACCCCGCCAGCCCTGGGATACCGGCCCGGTATCTCCAGAGCCGGCTCGGGTTCTGCTCAAGGCGTGGTGGCCGGAGTCGGTCGCCGATGGGGCGCGGGTGGCCGTGGCTCGGGCGGTGGTCGCCTGGCGTGGCATCGAGGCGCCGGAATGGACCCTGGTCGACGATCAGGACTGGGCGGAGGCCTGGAAGGCAGGTTTCGGCCGCATCGTCATCTCGGAGCGGCTGGCTGTCGCTCCTCCCTGGGAGGCGGAGGCAGGCGATCTCGTTGTCGAGCCCGGCATGGCGTTTGGTACGGGGGAACATCCGACCACCCGGGCCTGTCTTGCCGCGGTGGACCGGCTCGCAGTTCCCGGCGGGCGCTGCCTGGACGTCGGATGCGGCACCGGTGTCCTGGCGATTCTTGCAGCGTTGCGCGGCATGGACGCCCGTGGCATCGACATCGACCCAGACGCGGTGACGGCGTCGCAGGAAAACGCGGGGCGCAATCAGGTGGACGTCGTGTTCGACGCCACCCCTCTGGCGTCGATGGAGGGGAGCTTCGACCTGGTCGTGGCAAACGTATTCGCCGAAGTCCTGGTCGAGATGGCGCCGCATCTATCGCGTCTCACGGAGGGGCGGCTCGTGCTGGCCGGAATCCTGGCGGACCGCGCGACCCTGGTGGAGGAGGCGCTGTTCGATATGCGGGTCGTGTCCCGGCTGCGGGATGGGGAGTGGGTCTGTCTGGAGTTCGAGGCGTGAGGCGCTTTCCCGTACCCACATTGCCGAGAGATTCCGGCATCGTCCGCATTTGTGGAGACGCAGCCCATCACCTGCTCCGGGTCGTGGGTGTCGCACCGGGCGAAGCGGTGCAGCTCTACACGCCCGACGGTTTTGCCGTGGTCGCTCGGCTCGAGGCAGTCCAGGCTGGGGAGGCGCTCGTCCGGACGGAGGGCCCCGCACGGTCTCTGGATGCAGATCAGGCAGAGCGATGGCTCCTGCTCGCCCGTTTGAAGGGACCTGCATTCGACGTGGCGCTCCGTATGGCGACAGAGCTGGGCGTGACACGAATCATTCCGGTCACGGCGGCTCGCTCGGTCGCGCGTGGCGACAAGCGCGCCCGCTGGGATCGGGTCGCGGCCAGCGCCGTCCAGCAGTGCGGAAGAGGCCGGCCTCCGGTAATTGCGCCCCCCAGCGGTCTGCACGATGCGCTCGCGATGCTCCCGTCAGGCATGGAGACCTTCGTGTGCGTGCCTGGCGCCGCGCGGGGTTCCGGTGTGGTGTCTTCGGCAGCGGTGCTGGTTGGGCCAGAAGGTGGCTGGACGCCGGATGAAGTCGCGAGCTGCACCCAAGCGGGCGCGCGACCTCTGGGCCTGGGTCGATGGGTCCTCCTGGCCGACACGGCCGTTGCAGCCGCACTGGCCCGCCTCCAGGCGCCCGGAGGGCGCTGAGGCCTCCACACCCCGGTCTGCCGCCGGAGTCAGGCGACGGAGTCGTCTGGACTCAGGCTTCTTCTCGCCGACGGCGCGCCGCTGCGAAGAGGCCGAGGACAGGGAGGCCGAGGACCGCGGCGGCGGCGGCCGTGTCGGCGGCCGCGCCACCGGAGCCTCCGCAGCCCGAGGACTGCTGGGCGCTGAGGTCGGCTCGCTCGATGCTGGTCGCGACGGGCTCGGCATAGACCGTGACCTCACCGAACACCCACGCCTGCTGGCCATCTTCATCTTCGATGATCACACCGAGGTCGTAGATGGCGCCTTCGGCGTCACCCGGCAGCTCGGCAGGCGCGGTCCAGGTGATCGTCTGGGCCTGCGGGTCGCTGATCGCGCTGTGCCCCGCGGACTGCAGCGAGCTGTCCTCCTGCCACTGGTACGAGATGTCCTGGCCGTCTGCGTCGTAGACGAACGCGGTCATGGTCGTCGACTGGCCGACCCCGATGGCCGTGGCGCCCATCTGGATACCGCCGACGATGATGGGCTCGAAGGTGATGTTGACGCAGCCGGCTTCGTCAACGAAGCCGTCGCAGTCGTTGTCGATGTCGTCACACAACTCGACCGCCGAGGGGTTGACCGCGGGGTCGTTGTCGTTGCAATCCAGGTCGAGTTCGGCAAACCCATCGCCGTCGTCGTCGTGGATCGACGTGAACTCGTCGACCTCGCCGTCGCAGTTGTTGTCCTTCTGGTCGGGCAGCTCGATCGCGCCGGGGTAGGTCGCGGGATCGGTGTCGTCGCAGTCCCCCTCCAGCTCGGTGACGGAGTCGCCGTCGTCGTCACCGGCGACGGTACGTTCGTCCACGGCGTTGTCGCAATCGTTGTCCTTGCCGTCCGGCAGCTCGGCCGCGGAGGGGTAGACAGTGGGATCGTTGTCGTCGCAGTCAACGTGGTCGGCGCCGGGGTCGTCGCCCCACCCGTCGCCGTCGTCGTCACTCGAGGGATACCCGGCCTTCCACAGGATGGTGGTGGACGCGCTGACGCGGTTCTCGGCCTGGTCGGTCACGTTCACGAGGAGCGTGTCCGTCCCGGTCTCGAGGAGGTCCACCGGAACCTCGACGCGCACGCGGCCACTCTGGTCGTGGGCCTTGCAGTCTGCAATCTTGGTCTCGCCAAGCAGGGAGCGGACCTTGCAGATGAGCGTGTCTGCCGGCTGGTTGACATCGAACATGTCGATCTCGAGCGCGAGCGGCTCCGCGGTACGGTGGACGTAGCCGACGGGCGGGCTGATCACCTGCACGGTCGGCGGCTCGTTCTCGGGGTCCGAACCCGCGTTGCCCTTCACGTTCACGATCACGGACGGCGTGTCGCCATCGTCGGACGTGATGGTGAGCTCGCAGAAGGCGGGATCGAGGTCCTCGGGCGTGAATGTCACCTGGAAGAAGCTGGCCGTTCCGCCGGGCAGCACGCCGGATGACTCCAACGTCGCGGTGTCGATCGTGAAGGCGTCGTCGCAGGGGTCCTGGTCTTCCGCACACTGCACGCAGTCGTGGGGCCCGTCGTAGGTGCGGCAGGATGCGGCGCGGCAGAGGCTCGGCTCTTCGATGGTGAGTGCACCATCGCCGACGTTGTGGATGTAGACGTACTCCGACGACTCCTCACCGGTGTAGTGGTGTCCCATGTCCACATTCGGACTCCGGACGACGATGTTCCCGATTCCCTGGACGGCGGAGCCCTGAAGCATCACGACGCGGCGGAACTGGTCGGGGTCGCGGTAGTACCGGGGGTCTGCTGATTCGTCCGCCGGGGTGTGCGTCACGGTGTTGAACTCGATTGCCGCGTGCATGGTGCCGAGGTCGACGGGCGCAAAGGCCACATTGACGGGCAGCTCGCAGCCGGGGTCCATGACGATGGTGTCGTCAGCGGCAGCTCCGTTCCCGCCGCCGGAACCGCCGCCGGAACCGCCGCCGGAACCGCCGCCGTCTTCCCCACCGCCGTCGTCGCCGCCCGACCCGTCGCCGCCGTCCCAGGTGTCGGTTTCCAGGCCCTTGGCGGCGGCGTCCTCGTCGCCATCGTCCGCCGCTTCAGGGCAGGTGATTGCGTCGGGGTTGAATGACACCAAGAAGTTGTGCTCCATGCCGTCTGCCATGAGAGCGATTTCGCTCAGGCCCATCGGGAGGTCTCCCCCGTTCCGAAGCGTGAGCTGCCGGGCCGAGGAATCGCCGTAGTCGAGCTCGCCGAAGTCGATCGCCAGGGTCGACAGGTCGGCGGAGGGCAGGTCCTCCACGATGGTCGCGCCGTCGAGCGGTGCGCCGCCGTTGCAGGCGACGACGAGCAGAGCGACCGTGGTGGGCGGGAGCATGAGTGAGCGCATGACGAGGCTTCCAGGCTTCGGATCAAGGCAGCCGATAGCGGCCGCTCAGCGGCTTCTTTGTAGCCGCCGCGCCGTGTCCATGTCAACGCCTGCGGCGCCTCGTTCCCCGGTCACATCTCCGCGGAGTCGCTCGTCACGACCGCCCATGCCGAGTGGTTGTGGATGGACTCGAAGTTTTCGACCTCGACCTTCCACTCTGGCACGCGGTCATCCCGTCGGAGACCTGCTGCAACGTCCCGCACGAGGTCCTCGACGAACCGGGGGTTGTCGTAGGCGTGCTCGGTCACGTATTTCTCGTCAGCGCGTTTGAGGAGCCCGAAGAGCTCTGACGAAGCGCTGCTCTCCGCGAGGAGGATGGCGTCTTCGATCCAATAGTCCGCCGTCGGGCGCACCGTGATGGTGACGTGGGACCGTTGATTGTGCGCGCCGTAGTCGCTGATCTTCTTCGAACAGGGGCACAGGGTCGTCACGGGAACGACGACCGTCAGGCGCACGACGGGTCCGTCTGCATCGGTCACTGCGTCGATCGTGACCTCGTAGTCCATCTTGGAGACGAGTCCGGAAACCGGTGCGGCCTTGTCGCGGAAGTAGGGAAAGCGGAATGCGACGCGCGCAGAGCGCGCCTCGAGACGCGTGGCGACAGCCATGACAAGGGACCGACATGCCGGTGCATCGAGCGGTTCGCCGTGTTCGTTGAGCAGCGACAGGAACCGCGACATGTGGGTTCCCTTCTGGTGGTGCGGCAGGGAGACGCTCATCTCGACGTCGGCGACGGTGGCCATGGCGGCACCATCGGCATTCCGGACCTCGATGGGGTGTCGCATGCCCCGCACGCCGACCTGGGCGATCGCGATGCGTCGATCGTCGGCGGACCCCTGCACATCCGGAATGGGCGAGGCACCGTCGCGGGGAGGCTGCGCGAGGTTGTTCATGGGAGGGATTCCGGGCCGGGTGGAACGCGGATCTCAAGGTGGGGCCAGAGGCGCTCATCCGCGTATAGCGTGGCCGCGGCATCCAGCCCGCCCCGCTGCCCGGGCCAGGGGAGCCGTCGGGCTGTCTCGGCAGGGGACAGCCAGGCGAAGTCGTCATGTTCCCCGTCAAGAGTCGGGTCTGTTCCGCTGGTCAGCGCCAGGAAAACCGGGATTTCATTTACGCGGTCGTGACTCCATTCATAGAAGCGATTCAGGAACGGCACCGTGAAGAGCCGGGAGGGGACAAGGCCCGTTTCTTCTTGCAGTTCGCGAATGCAAGCCTGCCATGCGGTCTCTTCTCCTTCGAGCTTCCCGCCCACCATTCGCCAGTCGCCGGCGTAGATCCGCCCGGGCGCTCGATGGAGAAGCAGGAACTCGAGTCCACCCCCGGCGGCAGGCCGAGCGACGTGGCAATCGAAGACGCGAATGACAGGGTGGCGGTTCTGGCCCACGGCGGACTCCGTAGGGACGGCCGTATCCCGAAGCCGTCCCCCGAACGCAAAAACCGGACCCCGATGTTGGGGCCCGGCGGTCGCGATGGCGAGTCGAGCGTCCGGCTCAGCCGAACTCGGCGTTCAGGGCTTCCTTGAGCCCCTTCCCTGCCCGGAAGACGGGAATCCGCCGGGGCGGCACAGGGATCTCGGCGCCATTCTTCGGGTTGTGGCCCGTGAATGCGCGTCGCTGGGAGATGGTGA